>CANMNU010000005.1 GCA_947499175.1 Alphaproteobacteria bacterium | reverse complement strand
TATACTGACCCCCATAGTCAAGAACACTAAGCAGCTTTTCTTGAGGAGAGATTCATCGGTTTGTTTACTTTTTTCTGTTGCTGCTTAATTTCTTTTTTTTCTTTAACTATTAAAATATTTGTGGTGGTTGGGCCTTGTGGATTTCGTGGGTAAGTCTTTGACTTATCCACACATCCACAGGCCTGGTTTTCCTTGATTTCTAGTCCTTCTGCCAACTTAGGACTTTGCATAAATGACCATTGCGATGCTTGCTCTTTTCCAATCATCACTTCATACGGCCTATGGTGATTTATCCCGCTATGCCTGCGCTCGTGATTATACCAGTGAATATAAGTATTTAAGCTTGCCCTGGCTTCCTTCACATTTTCGTAAGTATTTAAGTAAACCTCTTCATATTTTACTGTACGCCAGAACCTTTCAATTGGTATGTTGTCCAAGGCTCTGCCTTTACCATCCATACTAATTCTAACCCCAAGTAACGTCAGTTGATAAATCCATTCCTGGCTAGTGAATTGGCAGCCCTGATCTGAATTGATAATCTTCGGTTTGTAACCACTTCCTATCGCCATTTCCAAAGCCCTTAAACAACTTTCCGTATCAAGGCTCGTGGCTGTGTGCCAGCCCATCACATAGCGGCTTACCACATCAATTAATGCGGTTAAGTATATAAATCCTGTCGCTATCTTGATGTAAGTTATATCAACACACCACACATCATGCGGTTTTAACGCAGGATGTTCTTTTAGCAAATACGGATAAACCTTATGGTCATGATTGCTTTTACTTAAGTTCTTCTTAGGATAAACTGCCTCTATACCCATTAATTTCATTAATCGATAAACTTTCTTGCGGTTGATTTCATAACCTAAATCCTTCAAATTCCAGGTAATCTGCCTATATCCTTGAAATGGCCGCATAGCATAAATCTCACGGATTTCGTTCATCAACGTTACTGTATCATCCGTATTTAGTTTATGTTTTACATAACAGCTTGAAAGATTTACATCCAATAGTTTAGCTCTGCATCTTTTGCTTAAATGCTGATCATTGCTTTTTACAAGCTCTTGCCGGTCTTTCATTGGTACCTCCCGGCACACTTTGCTAAAAAACCGTTTTCTACTGTCAACCTCCCAATGGTGGCATGTAATTGTTCAATCTCTGCCTGACCTTGATCTTTAGTTGGCGTGCCATTTTTAAATACTTCTTGGCCATTATCTAGTAAAGCCTTTTTCCATTTAAAAAGTTGCGAACTAACTATGCCAAACTGCTGACACAGTTCCGCTGTAGTTTTTTCACCTCGAATCGCTTCAATGGCTACCTTGAACTTAAATTCAGCTATGTGCGGTTTCTTCTTCATATTACTTTTCATTTGATTCATCCTCTTGCTTATTTAGGGATGAACCTCTCCTCTGACAACTGTTCTATTTTATTGGGGTCATTATAGTATTCTGGTTGAGACCAATCAGTTTTGCGCGTTATTAGCATAATGCAAGCCCTGGATATGCCGGTAGCTATACGCCCAATGCTATGTTTACGAAGCTCACCGTAGACTTGATCTGCCTCTTTTTCAAAATTAGATGCAGGATTATAAATACGAGCATCAATACCATTTGCTTTTGCTATATCTGTGCCAAAAAAAACCCTACAGTTTGGTTTTTCGTATAATTCTTTCCAAGCGTCTTTTGCCAAAAGCTTGATCTCTTCTCCTTCTAAAAAGTGAGGGAAAGTAATTTCGTTAAGAGCTTGCTTTGCTTCTAATTTTTCAAGATGATCAAGCCAATCTGTAGTTAATTTAGATCTTGTAAATGGCCTTAATTCGTGAGAGATTAACGTTTCCATCCTCGCTGGCACTACAACTATTGTCTTTTCATCATCTCCGAGCTCTCTGTCTTTGAGCTCTGTCTTTGAGCTTTCCATAGCGTTTAAGCAAAACACTTGTAAAAATATTAATAAAAATAATGCCACTATAATCTCCGTGGGGTTAAATTAGTACAATTATAGTGGCACAAATAGGTTAATTTTTAGTTAATTTTTTAATCAATTTTTTTAAATTAATTTAGTATTCATGTTACAGTAGTCAAATAAAATTTCAATTACTCATATTTTCTTCACACGTCGCCACCCAATATTAACTAAATATTAATAATTAAAGCGTTATTATTAAGTTATTAACATGTATTAAAAGATTTATTTGTGAAAAAAGTACTGTGCACAACAATTATTCTGGCTACATTTTCATCAGTTGGACACTCAGCAAGCAACAATAATATAATAACTTATCCTGACTTTCAAATAAATGCTCCACTAAGGGTAAGGTCAGCAGGTGACACCTTGCGAATTCTAGCAATAGATGGTGGGGGAGAACGAGGCATTATCCCAGCCATTGTCATGGATGAATTTGAGAAACGAACAGGAAAACCAATTTCAGCAAGTTTTGATCTTATTGTTGGAACCTCTGCTGGAGCGTTTAATGCTGCATTTTTAACAAAAAAGAATCCATTAAAGGCAAATGAGCCTGCTTATTTAGCTTCAGATCTTGTTAAGTTTTATGAAAACAACATGAATGGTTTATTTAGCAACACATTGTTGCACAAAATAACAAGTGGTTTTGGATATTGGGGCACCAGATATCCATCTACAAATTTTTCAAACTCAATACAGCCTTACTTTAGTGATATGAAACTTTCGCAAACTCGCACTCCTGTTCTTTTAGAAGCATGGGATATAGGTAATTCGCAACTACATTCATTCACAACGAAAAAAGCTATCAATTCTTTTGATAATGAAACTGAAAATTGTTTGTTATGGAAAGCCATTGCAGCATCTATGGCTTATCCTGCTGGTTTTGCGCCGGAAAAAATAGGGAATGGATATTACGTAGATGGCAGTATGGCTGTAAAAAATCCTAGTATATGCGGTATTATAGAAGGACAAAACATGTTGCGAGAAGAAAATTCAGCATGTGAACCTAGAAAAAAAATTAGGTTAGTTTCTATTGGAACTGGAAACGCAAGTTATCCATTGGCTGATGCTGCACTGGATAACGAAGGAATGTTACAGTTAGTTGTTCCTGTAGTTAGTCTTCTGTCTAAAGGACAAGATGAACTGTCAAAATCAGCAACCGAAGCTTTCTTTTATGGTATGGAGTCTTCTTACACAAGATTGGATGCTCCAATTGATGCATTTCACTGGGTTTCCGATGATGTTAGCGTGGATATGAAAAACTATTTAAAAGCTAAGGCCAAAAACATCATTGACTCCAAAGAATTTCAGAACTTATGCGATGAATTAAAGTAGAGTGAGCAGTAGCATACATCGCGATATTACTTTTCATAATGGCTGTAGAGACTTTACAAGCACTGTTAATTTCAGCTACAAACTTAACATGAGAGTTCTACACCATTACCCATTATGCCCATTTTCTCGTAAGGTACGTTTGTGCCTTGCTGAAAAAAAGTTGGATTTTTCACAAGAATTAACAAATTTTTGGGAAAAAAAAAATTATTTTACTAGCTTAAACCCCCTTGGCTATGTGCCAGTATTTGTTGATTTAAATGGCTCAGTTCTGGCAGACAGCACAGCTATAGTTGAATATCTGGAAGAAGCCTACCCTGACCGCAAAGTGTATCCAGATGACCTATTAGGACGAGCCGAAGCCCGCCGCCTAATGTGTTGGTTTGACAACAAATTTGCCCAGGAAATTAGCTTAGTAATTTTGTGGGAAAAGGTCATCAAACGTGCAATATCCCAAAATTCCGGGCAAACCTGCGCTGGACCTGATTCTAATTTAATTCGTCAGACAAAAAATACATTAGTTCATCACATGGAATACATTGCATGGTTGGTTGATCGGCGCAATTGGCTAGCTGGTGACTACTTCAGCATTGCCGACATCACTGCAGCTGCACATATTTCAGTAGTCGATTATTTTGGCGATATTAACTGGGAAAAATTTGAATCCGTTAAAAATTGGTTTATGCGTATTAAATCTCGCCCTACGTATCGTGGATTTTTTAGTGACCGTGTTCCCTCCATACCTCCATCTGCCCACTACTGCGAACTTGATTTTTAGCCCAAACGTTATTTGTGGTGTAATTTACGGCGAATTTTTATATAAAATGCCCCGGTGCCACCATCATCAGGGGCAGCAAAGGTATAGCCAGTAACAAATTCAGGCATTGTTTTTAACCACTTTGGGGTTTGTTCACGTAAAATACTTGGGTTATTGGGCGAACCTTTGCCTGTAATAATTCTTACCCAACGCCAGTCTTTATAAACAGCTGTTTTTAAAAATTCTCGCAATGCCAACTCGCCTGAAAATTGTGTAAACCCGTGCAAATCAATTTGGCCATCAATTTTTAAGTTTCGAAGCTCATTTGCATGCAACTGCGCAACTTTTTGGGTAGATTTCACATGTGGTGTTGGTAATTGAGGGTATTCAAGAGTTTTAATAATTTTTGGTGAATCTACACAAACCTTATTGCATTTTATCTGCCTCACACCTTTAGTGAATGTTTTCCACAATTCCTCATCTTGCGAAGTTAGTTTTTTAGTCATAAAAAAATTTCAAGAATAAAAGCTTTGAAGGGCACTATTAATGTCTGAATATTTAAAGAAAAACCCACTTTGTTGTAAGCGATTTGGTACAACACACACACCCTTTAGTAGCATTTCTTCACCCATTTGCCCAAAGATAAGTGATACTAGCCAATCAGGCAAATGTTTTGGTGTTCTTTTACTAAATTGCATTGCCAGCAACTCAGAAAAATCAGCACTAGTACAGGTTTTAGGTGCCACAATATTAAATGGCCCACTAAGTTCAGGGTTTTGTAAAATATACCAAAGTGCATTTATGCAATCCTCCAAATGTACCCATGACATAACCTGCGTACCTTGGCCAAAAATTGTACCTAATCCTAGACGAAACTGATTTTCAATACGTTTTAATATGCCACCTTTAGGGCCGAGTACCACACCTAATCTTGCAAAACATAATCTAACACCATCATCTGCCAGCAAAGATTTTGCAGAATCTTCCCAGGCTGTGCATAAACGATTACTAAAATTTTGCACCTCTGGAACAGGAGTATCTTCATAACACTTGTGTTGCTGACCAAGATAATACCCCACAGCAGAACCACTTATAAAAATCTTGGGCAACCGCCCAAATTTACGCAAATTTGCAATCAAATCAAGGGTTGTGGCAATTCTGCTATCATACATAGTTTGTTGATATTCCTTATTCCAACGCTTTATTATTGGGGCACCAGCAAGGTTAATCACAGCCTCTAACAAAGGCAGCCTTTCGATTTCTTGTAAATCTGAAATAGTTCTATAATTACGCGGAGCTAGTTTAGGGTTTTTCGTATAAAAAACAATCTCATACCCCCGATTAAATAGGAAACTCGCCAAGCTTGAGCCAATAAAACCATTACCACCTGTAAATAAAATAGTTGCTGCCATAATACCTTTGCTAGATTTATTATTAAAAATTGGCTACATTTGGCCGAAATCAATAAATTTTTATATATGATAAGCCTAGCACAGCGAATGAATTCCATAAAACCCTCACCAACTTTTGCCATGGTTGCAAAAGCTGCTGCTATGATGGCAGAAGGGAAAGATGTAGTTAGTTTAAGTGCCGGCGAACCTGATTATGACACCCCGCAATGGATCAAAGAAGCCGCCACCCAAGCCATGGCAAATGGACAAACTAAGTATACCCAAGTTGGTGGAACTGTTGCTTTAAAACAGGCAATTGCCGAAAAATTACAAAAAGATAATGGGCTAATTTATACACCAGAACAAATTATGGCTAGCACCGGTGGCAAGCAAGTTATTTTCAATGCCCTAATGGCAACCGTCAGTGCTGGTGATGAAGTGATTATACCAGCACCATATTGGGTTTCTTACCCTGATATAGTTTGCTTGCTAGAAGGCATACCCGTTTTTATTACCTGTTCAATCGAAAATCAATTCAAATTACAAGCAGAGCAATTAGCTAAAGCAATCACACCGAAAACTAAATGGCTAATTTTAAACTCACCATCAAACCCAACGGGCTGCGTTTATAGTGCCGATGAATTGCACAGCTTGGCTGAAGTATTACGAGATCATCCTCATGTTAATATTTTAACCGATGATATTTATGAATACCTAGTTTATGATGGCAAAATTTTCACCAACATTTTAAATGTTGCGCCTGATTTAGCAGACCGCACCCTAGTAGTAAATGGAGTTTCCAAAGCTTACTCTATGACCGGATGGCGCATTGGTTATGGCGCGGACCCAAGCACCTTATTCAAGCCATGACCAACTTACAATCGCAAAGCACTTCAAACCCATCCTCCATTTCCCAAGCAGCTGCCATTGCTGCTATTAATGGCCCCCACGATTTTTTAAATGAATGGAGGGCAAGTTTTTGCGCCCGCCGTGATTTTGTGTTGTCTGAATTAGCCAATGTGGAGAAATTACAATTAATCAAACCCAACGGTGCTTTTTACTTGTATATTGGTTGCAATAAAGTACTTGGCAAAACTGCAAAATCAGGAAAAGTTATTAACAATGATAATGACTTTTGCACTTATTTACTGGAAGACTATAACGTAGCCACCGTCAGTGGTGATGGTTTTGGGCTCTCTCCGTATTTTCGCATTTCCTACGCAACAAGTATGGATAATTTAAAAAAGGCCTGTCAAAGAATCAAGAAAGCAATTGAAGAATTAAAGTAAAATCACTTCATATGACCTATTGTAGGGATACTAACTGCATTGCAGCTTAACTACGGAGCTTTTTTTAATATAACATTACACTATAGAAGCTATCATTCCGTTGCATAATGTTATTTGGATATTACCAATAACTTCCATAGCATTTTTCGTCTTCTCAATTTCCCTAAGAATTTTCATAATATTCAAGTATGCACCTTCCGCGCAGGCTGGTTTATTTGGTTCATTACTATTTTCTAATTTATCGTTATGACCACGCATAATCATAAACAAAGCTTCTACTAATGGGTTAAGCTTGTCTAACTTTGTGGTTAGGAAATCTTTCTTTATTCCTTTCATCAAATTTCTAAAGATTATAGAATTTTTTCCTTGTAATTCTGCCATCTTTTGTTCTGCTTCATTTGAATTTGCCATTAAAGCACATAACGTATCAACCACATTATTAGGTTTTTGTAATACTACCCCTAAAGCATCATCTATTTTAAAAATAGTTTTTACTGCGTTCCACTTGTCGTTATTCACTAAATACGAAGCTACAAATTCTTTTTGCTGCTGTTCAACATTGGACCCAGAAAGTAAATTATAGGCTAGCACGAATAGTTGGCGAATATTTGGTAGACTAGGGTAAACATAAGTTGCGTAAGATTCTAAGCTTGAAATCCCATGCTTTTCTATTGAACTATCACCTTGTAAAAGCCGTAAAGACCTAACAGCACTTACCAATCTGAATTGTTGGCCATCTGTAAATTTTAGGTCATTCATTGATAAAGCCTGCCCTAAAGTGGATTTCACATCAGCTGCAGCATAGAAAAATTTTTCTTTTGTAGTTTCGATAGTTGGCAAATTAGCAGAAATAAGCTGAGCTGTAGCTTCATTTGTAGCAAGTTCTTCGTACGCTTTTCTAATGCTTGCTCTTTTCTGCACAAGTAATTCTTGTGCAACTATCTGTTGATTAGCTTGCTGGTCAAAATTAGACAACACAACACCAGGATATCTATGTCTCAGGGCCACAATATCATTAAGGCTAATACTAGTGTTTCTTAAATCAATTGTTTGTAAATTTTCTATTCCATCAGGAAGCTCAAGAAATTGCAAATTAGGATTACTAGATAAGTCCAGTGTTCGTAAGTTAGTCATATCTGAAGGGATCGCAATCGATTGTAATGCTGATCGCTCATTATTCACTTTAAGTGTGTGTAGACTTGTCATGCCTGTTGGTATAACAATAGATGCTAATAATCTATTATTTATTAATTCTAAGCTTTTAAGACTTTCCATGTCTTTTGGAAACACAATCGATTTTAAAAATCTATTTCCATTTAATTTTAATGTTTGCAAATTTGTCATGCCTTCCGGCATCGTAACAAGTGCAGATAATTTATTACTGCTTAATTCAAATGTTTTTAAACTTACCATGCCTTTTGGAAACACAATCGATTTTAAAAATCTATTTCCATTTAATTTTAATGTTTTTAAACCTGTCATGATTTCTGGAAACATAATAAACTCCAGTGAATTATTACTACAAAAGTCGAGATTCTGTAGGCCCACCAATCCCTCTGGAATTGTTAGTGAATTAATACCTGTGTCCCTATTAATGCGTAACCTATTTTTGTTTATCTGTCCTTTTGTTAAAGGTTTAATAAAGCCAACAACATCAACGTTCATGCTAATGATTGCTTTTACCCCCAACTTATCAAATGCAATTTTTAAATTATTTAGTACTTCAGTGCTACATTTTGCGTTTGAAAACTTAACAACCCTGTTACTTTCTAATAAGTGCTTTAACATAGAATTATTTTTTAAGGCGTCGCAGAAATCATCTTGATTCCAATTTTTTATTGTTTTATTAGAAATATTATTGAAAATACAATCATTTTCTTTTTCCATAGCGTTCACTTCAACTACCATCACAAAAAGTGATAATAATGATATAATCATATTTTTAAGCATTATTTATACCATTTTTTGAGTTTGATATATGTTATTATGGCAATAAAACATTAATAATTGGTTAATAATTTCTTAAAAAATAATTTCACAAAAACTGAATGGTGCATATAAACAACTCGGCCGCAAGCGACCGAGCTGTTTATATATTTTGAAATGTTTTAGGGCAGTTTATGAGTGAATTCAGGGAATATCTCTAAAAATTCAACACCTAGAGATATGAGTAGCTTTGCGGACTGTTTAAACTACAAAACAGCTGCAACCATTGTCTGGCTTAGACTTTTTTCTGAGCAGAGCAACTTAATCTATTGCCAAAATTACACGCTCGGTACGGTTATGCCTATACTGGTGGCTTCGCAATGACAATGATAATTGTTATTTTTTGGATACTAACTCTATTTTTTCAGCACTGCCGTTGCCGGGATATTTTTCTTTATTCGCTCCCGGAAAAGCAAAACCATTTATGAAAAGAATTCTCGATTGATTGGAATCATTAGCACCGCTTTGGTGAATAAGATAAGGCCCCATTAACAACAAATCTCCTGGATTTAAAATCAGTGAGCGTGGTTCACCAAATTGCTTTAGAGTTTCTAGCTTTTCTTCAGGTGTCATTTTATCAAGAAAAATGTCATATTTAGGTGAAGATTCAAAAATTTCTATAGGCCCGTTGTTTTTAGTCATGGGATCAATAGCAATGAGCGATTGTAAAACTACCTTGCCCATTTAAATCTTGCCATTTTGGGTCAAACATACGGCGATTTCCCACATCCTGATGCGGACCAAACTCGACTTCGTCTCCGGGAATTTTTAAGTGTAATTGGTTAATTAGTTGATCTGCTTCTGTTGAACCTAATAATTGAGCAATTATTGTTAGTAATTTGGGTTGACGTACTTCCTTAAGCAGCCTAGGTTCTGCTGAACCTGCCCAAACTATTCTGTTAATTTTGATTTTCCCACCACTAGTCTCGCTCAAAACAAAGCGAGTTCCCTTATAATCAATATGGTAAGCTCCTTCTTTATCAACAGCTTTAACTTCGAAAGATTCAGCAGATGTACTATTATTTTTTACGCTCTCCCATAATTTTTCAGCCTTATCAGATAAGGAAAGAGCTATGGCTTTTACTTCTTTTACCTCTTCCAGTGTAAAAAATTCTTTGATTACGATGAATCCTTCCTTAAAAAACTGTTCTTTTGCCTCCTTACTTAAAGCCATACTCTGCGGATCTTCTATTTTCTCCATGCAAAAAATAGAAGAGGTAATCACCCATACACATGTAACTATAGCCTTTATCATATCCGCCTCCTTAATCTGATTTCTATTCTGGCCCCACAAATAATTCAAAAAATTGAAACTGTCAAATCTTTTGAAAGATACGGCAAATCTTATTTTAACGTAATACAATGCTTTTTTCACTAGATCACCACGGCCATAAATGGCCTCGTAATGACGAAACCTAGCAAATACGCGTCATTGCATGTGGAATAAGGGTAAGGCAGTTAGTGCCCATCGCAATGGTTCCTTATTTTGGGGATCTTTAGCGCGCTTAAGGGGGTCGTTACACATTTACGAAAGTGGCTCTATACGAAAAACATGGTGTGTATTTCTTTGGATTTCCATATGGTGGATAGCCTATACGATCGTAAGGAGAGGGCTATCCATCACGGGGGCAAGCCCCGAGATTTTCGCTACACGGTTAAAATGAAAAGATAGAAACTAAGCTAATTTCACAATTTTAACTTAAAACTTGAAAAATTCTCAAAAACATCCTATACCATACGCATAGACTCATGATCCGACTACATGAATAAATTTTTAGAATTTGAAAAGCCTATAGCTGAACTTGTTGGAAAAATTGAGGAACTAAAGCATTTATCCAACAATAAAGATCTAAATATCGCTGATGAAGTATCGAAACTTCAAAATAAAGCTGATAAAATGATGCGCCAAACTTATACCAGCCTTACTCCGTGGCAAAAGGTACAAATAGCTCGCCATCCTGATCGGCCGCGTTATTTGCAATATATTGCAGCAATTTTTAGTGATTTTGTGCCATTAGCAGGCGATCGTTTATTTGGTGATGATCAAAGTATCGTTGGTGGCCTTGCTAATTTAAATGGCCAGTCAGTAATGGTTATTGGCCAAGAAAAAGGTAACGACACCGAATCCAGAGTACGCCACAATTTTGGCATGCCAAAACCTGAAGGTTATCGTAAAGCCCAACGTTTAATGGACATTGCGAACCGTTTTAAGTTGCCGGTCATTACCTTTATTGATACCCCCGGCGCCTATCCAGGAATTGAAGCAGAGGAACGCGGACAAGCAGAAGCAATCGCTAAAAGCATTGAAAAATGCTTAACTATTGAGGTGCCGCTAATAGCTATTGTTATTGGTGAAGGTAGCTCAGGCGGCGCTATTGCTATTGCTACAGCCAATTCCGTAGTGATGCTAGAACATGCAATTTATGCTGTAATTTCACCTGAAGGTTGTGCATCAATTTTATGGCGTAGTGCCACAAAGGCCCCTGAAGCCGCTGAGGCCCAAAAAATTACTGCCCAAGATCTATTTCATTTAGGAATTATTGACTACATTATTCCAGAACCAATTGGTGGCGCCCAGCGTTTCCCCAGCCAAGTTATGGAATCAGTCAAGCGACATATCGTAACTGTCTTAAGTGATCTTATGAACCACAGCGGCCAACAGTTAAAGCAAATGCGCCGTGAAAAATTTTTAAAAATGGGCCAAAAAAGTTTTTGATAATACTTAGCAAAAGGCAGTACTAATTATGATGTTGAAACTGAACATTCCCAAACATGTTGCAATCATTATGGATGGTAACGGTCGCTGGGCTAAAGCGAGATCATTGCCGATTATTGCAGGTCACAGAGCTGGCGCAAAAGCCGCAGAAGAAGTAGTGCGTCGTGCTGCTGAACTTGGCATTGAGTACATTACCCTTTGGGCCTTTTCTTCTGAAAATTGGCAACGTGAGCATGAATGGGTAATGGAACTAATGGGACTGTTCCGTTGGTACTTACAACACTCAGTTGATAAGTTAATGAAAAGCAATGTACGCATAAAAATTATTGGTGATAAAACGGCATTTGCCAAAGATTTACAAGATTTAATGCAATCGGTTGAGAAACGCACCCAGGAAAACACTGGCATTACTCTAATTTTGGCCCTAAGTTACGGTGGCCGTGATGATATAAAACGAGCAACCCAAAAAATTGCAACAGATGTTAAAAATGGAATTTTGCAACCCGAAGATATAACTGAAGAATTAATTAGTAAAAGTCTTGATACCCACTTTGTTCCTGATCCGGATCTACTTATTCGTCCCGGTGGTGAATTGCGCGTAAGTAATTATTTGTTGTGGCAAATGGCTTACACTGAATACTTTTTTGTTGATTGTTTCTGGCCGGACTTTGGCGCCAAACAATTAGATTTAGCAATTGAACAATATTCAAAAAGGCACAGGACATATGGCTTATACAGTGTCGCAGCCTAGGAGTGATTTATTACCACGAATTTTAACTGGACTGGTAGCAATCCCACTAGTTATTTTTATTATTTTTCAAGACCCACTTTTTTTTAAAATCATATCTTTGTTAGCAGCAGCTGGCTTGCTAAGGGAATGGTCAAAATTAAGCTTTGGCATTCCACATCATTGGACAAATTTTATTTGCTTTTTTACAATTTTACTGGGCTTTCTTCCAATTCCTCAAATTAATATTTTACTTATATATTTGTTTAGCTTTAGCTTGGTGTCGTGTTTAATAGCCCTTAAACCACAAAAACTTAAAATTATTTATGGCGGTTATTTGTATATAACTAGCGCCATGGTGATTGTTATTCATATTATGCCCAACATGGGATCCCATTTTATTTTGACAGTATTAACACTTGTTTGGTGTGTAGATACTGGAGCTTTTTTAGCAGGTAAAATTATCGGTGGAACAAAGTTAGCCCCCGCCATTAGCCCCAATAAGACTTGGTCTGGTTTTGCTGGCGGCATAATTATTGGATTAGTTGGAGTTTACCTTCTAATTAAAGCATTACAACTAAATGTTGGCATTCCTTTTTGGGTCTTTGCAGGCGCTAGCGTGTTGCTTGCCCAAGGCGGTGATTTACTTGAATCGTGGAGTAAACGTTATTTCAATGTCAAAGATTCCGGTAGCTTTTTACCAGGCCACGGAGGCATGCTTGATCGCATGGATAGCTTATTAGCGGTGAGTTTCGCAATTGGTATCCTATATTTAGCAATGCAGGCTCGTTAAAGCTTTGCGCAAGCAGTTTCCATGCGTTCTTGTAACAAAGGCAAGAATTCACCTTTAGGTAATCCAGCAGGAATGGGGTCAAGAAATTCCATGGTGATACAACCAGCCCTTTTGAACCTTGAACGCCTAGCCCAAAATTTACCAGAATTTAAAGCAATTGGCACAACAGGTACATTTAGTTCTTTGTAAATAACACCAATCCCAGACTGCAATTTGACCGGATCACCATAGTTACCACGCCTTCCCTCAGGAAAAATTAGAATGGACATATTGTTTGAAATTGCTTGATGCCCTTGTTTCAATAAAGACTTTAGCGATTTAATGCTATTTGAACGATCAATGACAATACTATTAAGTTTAATCAAGTAACTACCATAACCTGGTATTTGCACTAATTGTTTTTTTAAAACAATTACAAATCTATCAACCAAAGTTGAAAAAATTAATGTTTCCCAGACGGATTGATGTTTGCATGCCAAAATTACCGGCCCATTTTTCAATGCCTCATCTAATATTTCTTTGCCAACCACTTTGTAATCAAGCCCAACAATTAACTTTAGGGCGTACATAATGATATGTGTCCAGGTCTTGAACCAAAGGACGCAGAACCGCCGTGGCAACAAAACTACTGGTATCCATAAAATTATAAACAGAGAAATGGTAAAGGTGTAAAAGAATAAGTCAAAACACCATGAACGCAAACGTGCAACTAATTCCATAAATAACCCGCTTCAATAATACAAAACATTAAATAATGCTCAACAACGTCGTATTACCGCCACAAGCTGTAATATTTTGCGTAAAAGTACGCTCACACACAAAGCGTAACAAATAATTTGGCCCACCAGCTTTTGGCCCAGTTCCAGAAAGACCTTCGCCACCAAATGGCTGTACACCAACTACGGCACCTATCATGTTACGGTTTATATATAGGTTGCCTACCTTCGCAAGACGTTCAGCCATTGCAATGGTTGATTCTAAACGACTATGAATCCCCATGGTCAACCCATAATTGGTAGCATTAATTTGCTGAAAAACTTTTTCCAAATCATCAGCCTTAAAACGAATCACATGTACAATCGGCCCAAATACTTCTTCCTTCAATAGATTAATACTGCTAATTTCCCAAAGCTGTGGCCCGAAAAATCCCCCACATTGGGGTGCGTCACAAGCATAAATACTTTTTGCCTGTCCGTTACTTTCTAGGTCTTTTAAATAAATTACATGCTCTTCAAGTGCTTGCCTTGCAAGACTATCAATAACAGGGCCGACATCTGTACTTAAATGACGCTGATCATTAACTTCGAGCTCAGCCATGGCATTGCTTAGCATATGCAGCAAATCATCTGCCACATCATCTTGAATAAATAAAAATCTAAGTGCTGAACAGCGTTGCCCAGCGCTTTGATAGGCGGAACTAATAACATCAGTCACCACCTGTTCATGCAACGCAGATGAATCAACAATCATTGCATTCATACCGCCTGTTTCAGCAATTAAAGGTATAATGGGTCCTTCGCGATTTGCTAAATTACGATTAATTTGCATGGCTGTTGCAGTTGAACCAGTAAAAACAACTCCGCTTACCCTATGGTCACTCAAAAGGTACTGGGAAACATTGCGACCCTTACTGTGAATAAACTGTAATACATCCCTCGGCACTCCTGCTTTATAAGCAAGTTCCACAGCAAACAACCCAATTCTTGGTGTTTGGTGTGCAGGTTTTACCAAAACCGCATTGCCAGTTACTAATGCAGCCAAAGCTTGACCTAAAAATATCGCTAATGGAAAATTCCATGGAGCAATACAAACAAACACACCACGTGCATGATATGACAGGTTATTTAATTCACCTGTTGGACCAGGCAGTTGCACAGGTTCATTTAAATGTTTGCGCGCTTGGTTTGCATAATAATAACAAAAATCAACAGCTTCACGCACCTCAGCCAGGCAGTCAGCCAAAGTTTTCTTAGCTTCAACGCACAATATTTTAATTAATTCTTGGCGATTTTTTTCTAAAAGATCACCAAATGTTTCTAAAACTTGAGCGCGCTTCTGGGAACCTAAACGATCCCAGCTAGGCTGAGCCTGACTAGCAATTTCTAAAAGTTTTTTAAGCTGAACTTCTTGCAATAGTTCAGGGGCATCTTTCAAAGAATAGTTATGCAAAGCTTTTTGCATAGCGGTTAAATAGCTATAGTTAGAAAGATCATAACCCTTTGAATTTCTACGGTAATCACCGTACATTTCACTGGGAATTTTTATAGCCGGATGTGGCTTGTTTTGGGTTAGCTGACACTGAGCCGTAACATTTTGACAAAGCGCCTCAACAGGCAACTGAGGATCATAAATTTGGTGCACAAAACTGCTATTGGCACCATTTTCAAGCAACCTGCGCACCAAATAAGCCAGCAAATCCTTGTAAATCCCAACCGGGCCATAAATACGTTGGCGCACATTAATGTTGCTATAAAGCGCCTCACCCATACCATAAAGCCTTTGCAACTCAAACGCGCTAACTCCAAGCTGATTTGCCATTTCTATAACAAACGAGGCTGTATAAGCATTATGGGTAGCAAATTGACCGTAAATTAATGGGGAAGCCTTTAAAATTTTTTGTGCACAAACCAAATATGACAAATCAGTATGTGGTTTTTGGGTAAATGTTGCATAATTGCTTAAGCCACGTTCCTGGGCCCATTTAATTTCACTATCCCAATAAGCCCCCTTAACCAAACGAATATGCATTTTCTCTTGAACACATTTTGCCAAATCACAAAGCCAATCAATCACATATGGCGCACGTTTTTGGTAAGATTGCACTGCCAAACCAAAACCACCCCAACCTTTTAATGACTTATCTGTATAAACATCGTGAATAATTTCTAATGAAAGCTCCAAACGTTCAGTTTCTTCTGCATCAACTGTTAATAGAACCTCAGCTGCTTTCGCTGCTTGGCAAAGCTTGAGCAATATTTCTGTAAGTTCAGCTTTAACTGTTTCACGTTTTAATACTTCATAACGTGGGTGGAGAGCTGATAGCTTTATTGAAATGCTTGATCGCGCCTCAATATCACCAGTCTGACCCTTTAAAGCATTAATTGCATTTAAGTAAGCATTGAAATAACGTGTAGCGTCTTGGCGAGTTTTAGCGCCCTCGCCAAGCATATCAAATGAATATAATTCACTGCCTTTTTTGGCAACAGCACTTTCAATGGTTTCCCCAACAACAAATTGGTGACCCATTGTGCGAATAATTTTAGCCATAATTTGACGAATTAATGGTTCACCAAAACGCCTAATTAATCCAGGAATATGGCTAAATATTGAGCCAGAAGCGCCAAGTGATAAAAATTTACTGGCTTGAGTTAAGCTAAAATTAGCCAATCGCTCAACCCATGTTGATTCATCAGTTGTGTCCCAATTAGCTATACCTAATTTATCGCGAATTAACTGACTTTTGGTGCTATTATCAGGAATACGTAGCAAAGCTTCTGCCATGCACATTAACGCCAAACCTTCTTGAGTACTTAGCCTGTAAGTTTGCAGCAAGCTCTCAATACGCAATGGACTTGGCTTGTTTTGCCGCAAATTTTGTATAATTTCTAAAGAATTTGCAGACGATGCTTCATGATGCTTTGTAATGTAATTGTATTGCTCAAGCAAGTCCTCAACAGCTCTTGTCTCATCAATACGATAATTAGTCTCTATAAGATGCCACCGTTCATGCAAAGTGGCATTTAAGAATTTAGGGCTAAACATTACTCTCTCCAAAAATGGTCGGAACGACGGGATTTGAACCCACGACCCCTATCCCCCCAGAATAGTGCGCTACCAGGCTGCGCTACGTTCCGCATATGAGAAATATAGCAAATACTTTGCTAAATACACAAGGTAATTAGCCGCGCCGCATACGGTCGATTTCTTTTTGGACAATCTCTTCAACAATTTTACGAAGGTTTTGGTCAAGCCAACTTTTAATTAATGGGCTAGCCAGTTGGTTTAAAAGATCATCAGCAGACAATGCCGGAACAGGAACAACAGTTGCACTAATTTCTTTCTCTAATTTACTAAAAGGGTTGGCCTTAGATTGGGTAAATGGATTAGTAGCAACCCTAGGTTCAGGATACATTGGGTTATTCATCTCAGTCTTTAATTGCGAAGACGCACCTGAATTAATAGGGGCAATATTGGGCTGTATGCTAACCATTTCAATTGGAATAACTTCATCAGTTAAACGAATAACGTTGTTCGTATTTGAAAATGATTGGGCCGGTGTAGACTCACTTTTAGGAAAATTTTGCCCCTCAGAAACATAGCTACGAATTGATGCTAAAATGTCATCCATACTCATATCTTGTTTATTTGCACTTGAGGACATAATTCATGATCCTTATTACTCTTTCTGCCATTGTAGCAAAAATAAAATTGCTTGGGAAAGGATAACATTACCTGAATTGAAGTAATCTTGATTAAAAAACGTCTCAGGCAATCCTAGTTAGATTGATACCATTTTATTTCAAACCATAAAATTCTTTAGCATTTTTAAGCACAATATCAAATTCTTCTTGATTAGGCGTCAAGCTGGTCGCCCCTTTAATAAAGGTGGCACCGATAACCCCCACATCATTAACCCCTGAATTTGGCAAATGTTTTGGAAAAATGTAAAAAGAACGTGTAAGTTTTTGCCCTGATTTAGTTGCTTTTTCTTTAAAATAAACAAAGATCATATGCTGTAAATCGGCAACTTTTTGATTTTTTAACATAATCAAATGCCCCTGTACTGATAACATTTTATCATCTGAGCTGAGTTCTTTCGCCCCAATTCCTGTGCAGTTAACAATAAATTTGTCACGTATTTGTGAAAATGAGTGAATTTTCTTTTTAATAAATCTAACTTTATTTTTCTTTAAGTAGTCCGCTAAAGCGGTCATCATTTTTGATACATCAACGAAAATTACATCATCGTAGGCAACCATGTATCTTGTAGTACCATTGCCAAAATCTAACACCACATCTTTAGCTGGTTCCATTACAACACCAACATATGGCTCTAATCCTGAATCATCTCTATTTTCAAAATATGTTGGCAAAACAACCGCACCATCAGCAAAATGTGGGTGCCTTTTATCAGCAATAACTTTGTAAAACTTATATGCTTTGAACCCAATTTTATAAATAATACTCTTTAATTTCTGAGTCATTATCCATAGAAACTGGTGCAACTAATCCACCTGAATTGTGCGAGGTTAACGCGTCAAAGCTTTCAGCAACAATTGTAAGATTGGTGTATCCTTTGGTGAACAAATCGTATGCTGTAAACAACCCAATTACTCCACCACCAATAATAGTAATTGGGGTGTTGCTTTTTAAATCACCACGACATTTAGAATTAATCAACAAGTTATTTACATAATCTGCAGATCCAGGGGCCAGTGTCCAGCCACTTCCACCGTGCCCATAGTTGTTTGCAATAACCTTATCATATCTTTGTTCAACATTTAGCTTAGGAGATCCGTGACGCATTGGACGGTGGCAAAGTATCCTTGGACCCAAGTGAGCAACATCTAATTTTGGTGGAGTAATTTTCCTAATTTCGCGAGCCTCTGCAAACAATAATGGAAACACCACAAATGAAAATGAAACAGCCAAGTAAGTTAATTTAATTTTTTCAAGCATATCAGTGCAAATCAACTTAAACACGCAACTGTTGTACCTAGTAACAGATTAACCGGGTGATTATTATTATTTTTTTTACAAATTATGATTTGGCTTAAGTTAAACACAATAACCTTGTGGATAAATTTGTGCAAAAGAACCAATTACCTTTGTGGAAAAAATGTTGGTAAGCCTATATTGTGCATAAGAAAAGGTTTGTTAGGTGATTTCAAAAACTTACCAAGTGGTTATCCACAGTGTTTTGAAAGTTATCCACAGAATTAAAGGAATTTTACCAATCCTTGTGTTACATAGCTTTAAGACACTATACAAAATTATATTCTTGTGGATAAGATGTGAACAACAATGGGATTAGGGTTTTACACAGGCCCTACTACCACTACTAAAACCTTTAAAATATATATTATTATTAGATGAAAATTATTGATGCGTTAAATGGTTTTTCAAAAAGCCCTAATCCTATTTGGATAATGCGACAAGCTGGGCGATATTTGCCTGAGTACAGAGAACTTCGTAAAAAATCTAAAAGTTTTATGGATTTTTGCCTAAACCAAGATATGACTTTGGAAGCAACACTACAACCAATTAAACGTTTTGATTTTGATGCTGCAATTATTTTTAGTGATATTTTAGTTATTCCTCATTTTTTAGGTCAAAAGGTAAGCTTTAAAGAAGGTGTTGGACCAATACTTGAATTTCCGGATTGGGATAAAATTATTAATGGTAATGTTGATTCTGAAATTTTAACCATTTACAAAATAATAAAAAATGTAAGAAGCGAACTGGCAAAAGAAAAAGACCTTTTAGGTTTTGTTGGTTGTCCTTGGACCTTAGCGTCTTACATGATTAATTTAGGAAAAACTGATGATTTTTCAAGACTGATTAATTTTGTTAGCACTTGGCCGTTATTTGAAAAGTTGATTAATAAATTAATTATTGTAATTGCAAATCATGCTATTGCTCAGTTGAAATCAGGGGCTGATGTAGTTCAGCTATTTGAATCATGGGCAGGGGCCGTTCCAAGTGATTATAGACAAAAGTGGCTATTTGATCCAGCAATAGAAATTATTAATTTAATTAGATTGACTGTTCCTGATGCAAAAATTATTTACTACGGGCGTGGGGTTGTTAAAGATGCAATTTATGCACTTGAAAGTTTAAATATAGCCTTTGGTATTAGCGAAGATGTTGATTTGTTAAGTTTGCCAGCTACCCAATCATGCCTACAAGGTAACTTAGATTCTAAAAAACTAAGAGATGGAAGTTTTAAAGCCGATACGCTAAAAATTTTAGAATTTGCCAGAGACCGTCCATTTATTGTTAATTTAGGTCATGGTATTTTGCCTGATACACCAATTGCCCACGTTGAAGAATTTGTGCACATGGTTAGAAATGGAAAATAAATATAAACCCAAAATTGCTGTAATTTTAGCAAATCTTGGTGGGCCAGATTCTATTAATGCAGTGCGTCCATTTTTATTTAATCTATTTTATGACAGGGCGATTATTGATTTACCTAATCCGTTTAGGTTTTTGTTAGCGCACTGGATTTCTTTGACAAGACTATCAAAAGCTAAGGGTATTTATAGTCAAATGGGGGGCAAGTCTCCCATTTTAAAAAATACCTTAGAACAGGCAAAATGTTTAAAGGCCGCTCTTGAAAGTGATTATCAAGTTATTGTATTGCCAATGATGCGCTATTGGCGTCCGCGAGCACAGGATGTTCTTGACGTTTTAAACGTTTTTAAACCAGAAAAAATTGTTTTGCTGCCTTTGTATCCACAATTTTCAACAACCACAACTAAATCTACTTTAGATGAGTGGAGTACTATTGGGAAAAATTGGCAAACAAAAACAAAGATACTAAGTAATCATTATAATGATCCGGATTTTATTAAGGCTCACCAAGAATTGATAAAACCAATTTTAGTGGATGCTCATAGTTATGGTAACCCCAAAATATTGTTTTCAGCTCACAGTTTGCCGCAAAAGGTTATTGATGGTGGTGATCCGTATCAAACACAAATTGAGGAGTCTGTTAGATTTATAATGGATGCTTTTAGTGGTGTTGATTACGTTGTGTGTTACCAAAGCAAGGTTGGATCGCTAAAGTGGTTAGAGCCAACTATAGATGCTGAGCTGCAAAAATCTGCATTTGAACAAAGACCAGTGGTGGTTGTGCCAATTAGTTTTGTTTCAGAACACTCAGAAACTTTGGTAGAACTGGATATTGATTATGCTAATAAAGCTAAATTGCTTGGCATACCATTTTATGGTAGAGTTCCGGCATTAGCTAAGCATCCAGCTTATATAAAATGCTTGGCAAATGCAGTAAAAAATTTAGTTGGCTAAATATCTTTATTGGCATAAATATTTGCTTGATTGCTCAGTTTTTTGTAGACTACGCCTACATGTGTTTTAGAGAGTTTTATGTTATTTAATGCTAAATTAGACCGCTTGGTTGTGCACCATATTGAAATGCGAGATCTTTTAGCATGTCACGACATGAGTGATCTCAAAGAATTTGCTCGTCTTTCTAAGGAATATAGTGATTTAACCCGGGTAGCTGAAGCAATCGAAAGTCTGCGTTTTAAGCAGAAAGAAAAGCTAGATCTCGAAGAAATGCTAAAGGATGCAAGCCTTGATTCTGAAATGAAAACCATGGTGCAGCAGGACTATGACTCTATTTTACTATTAATGCCTGAACTTGAGCAGAATATTAAAATTTTGCTATTACCTAAAGATATGGATGACGAGCGCAATGCCATTTTGGAGGTGCGTGCCGGGACTGGCGGTGATGAAGCCGGATTGTTTGCTGCAAACCTATTTCGTATGTATCAGCGTTATGCGGCAAATCAAGGTTGGAAATTTGAAATAATTGCTTTAAGTGATACTGGACTTGGCGCAATTCGTGAGGCAAGCGCTAGTATTTCTGGTAAGGGTGTTTTTGCAAGACTAAAATTTGAATCAGGGGTGCACCGCGTACAGCGAGTTCCTGAAACAGAGTCAAGCGGTCGTATTCACACTTCCACGGCAACTGTTGCTGTTCTTCCGGAAGTGGAAGACGTTGATATTCATATTGATGAAAAAGATCTGCAGATAGATGTTTATAGGGCATCAGGTGCGGGTGGACAACACGTTAACACAACTGATAGCGCTGTGCGAGTTACCCACATGCCAACCGGTGTTATTGTTACTTGCCAAGATGAGCGCTCACAGCATAAAAATAAAGCCAAAGCTATGAAAATTTTGCGTGCCAGGATATATGAAGCAGAACGTCAGCGTAATGCAGACGAGCGTGCGGCCAGTAGAAAAGGACAGGTTGGTACGGGTGATCGTTCAGAGCGAATTCGTACCTATAATTTTCCGCAAGGACGTGTAAGCGATCACAGAATAAACTTGACCCTTTATAAAATTTTGCAAATCATAGAGGGCGAATCGCTGGATGAACTAATTGATCCATTAATTTCACATGATCAAGCTACTCGCCTAGCTGAAGCAATTGAATAATCAGGGGGAAGCCATGGCAGGACATTCACAGTTTAAAAACATTATGTATCGCAAGGGTGCGCAGGATGCTAAGCGTGCAAAAATGTTTGCAAAAATTGCTAGAGAAATTCTAGTTTCTGTAAAGTCAGGTGGGGCGGAAGCTTCATCAAACCCACGTTTACGTGCGGCACTTGCTTCTGCAAGATCAGCAAACATGCCTAAAGATAACGTTGACAGAGCCATTAAAAAGGCTGTTGGTGCTGATGATGCTGGCCAATATCATGAAGTTCGTTATGAAGGTTACGGAATTAACGGAGTCGCGGTTATTGTAGAGGCTTTAACAGATAATCGTAACCGCACAGCTTCAGAGGTTCGCTCAACTTTTGCAAAGTATGGTGGAAATTTAGGAGAAACCGGTAGTGTTGGTTTTTGTTTTGAACGTTTAGGTGTTTTACATTTTGAAGCATCCAAGTTTGATTTTGATAAAGTCTTTGAAGCAGCGGTGGTTGCTGGAGCAGATAACGTGGAAGCTATTGAAGATGTTCAAGAAGTAACTTGCCCAATGGATTCTTTTGCAAGTGTACGCGATGCTTTGATTGAAACGCTGGGTGATCCGTTGGAGGCTAAAATTATGTGGCGTCCATTAAATACCGCAGCATTGAATGAGGATCAGGCTAAGACTTTGCTAAAAATGATTGATGTTTTGGAAGATAGCGACGATGTGCAAAATGTCTATACTAATGATGAAATAGCTGATGAAATTTTGCAAAAATTAGGATAGCAAAACCCTAACTTCACTTATGATTTAAGAAATAAGTACCATCCCAGTCTTTAGGCGGTGGAATTTTCATAAATTCTGTGCATCGTTCTATGTAAAGCAGCACAGATAAATCATGGGTTCTAAG
>CANMNU010000004.1 GCA_947499175.1 Alphaproteobacteria bacterium | reverse complement strand
TGACCAGCGCATGACACTAACCAAACTCACACCAAACCGTTAGCTACCTTGGCCATACTGATACCTTCTTCTTGCCTCACTTTAAGTACTTTTCTGCGCATATCAATAGAGTAAGTCATCGGCTTAATTAAAATTTAAAAATAATTACTAAAATTATAAGCTATTTATTTGTTAATGGCTATACCGTCACACATAGCGACGAAGAGGTATTGCCAACTTAGCAATCTCTCTATTAAATGATAACAAATTAATTTCTCGCAAAGGAGTAATGTAAATATGGCAGGCTCAGTCAATAAAGTAATTCTTGTTGGAAATTTAGGACGCGATCCTGAAATTCGCAATACTCAAGATGGAACAAAGGTCGCATCGTTTTCAATTGCTACCAGTGAAACCTGGAAAGATAAACAAACTGGTGAACGCAAAGATCGCACAGAATGGCATCGTATTGCTGTTTTCAATGAACGCTTGGCTGAGTTAGCAGAAAAATATTTACGCAAAGGTAGCAAAATTTATGTTGAGGGCAGTCTGCAAACTCGCAAGTGGACCGACACCAATAATGTTGAGCGGTATACTACCGAAGTACTAATTTCCCGTTTTCGCGGTGAACTAACCATGCTGGATAGTCGTAGCAGCGGTGGTGAAAACACCGAAGATAGCAATCTGAGCGGCGCACTATTACCGAGTAATTTTGATGAATTGAACGATGAGGTGCCGTTTTAAAAACTAACCTATCACAAAAGTTATGGAGATTATTCAGCTTCATGATTTTTGCCCTATAGCCAAACTAGTAACAAACTTTTAAGAAAATTTAATAGTTAGAGTAAAATCGTTAAGCGTATTTGGTATTCTTATTGGTTGGTGCACATCACTTCTGACAATTGGCAGAGTAAAACCTTACCACTGTTAGGTTGTTAACAAGTAAAGTACCACCCTGACCCACTAATAACTTATTATATCCGTTACACCACGCCTGTTTGAAAATCGGTTATAGGCATCCATCTGTTCTTGCTCTAGCTTAAATGACCGATCGCCATATACATCAGCGCGCAGCCAATTAACTTCCTGGTCCAAATCCTCAGCTTCTATTGTTTTATGCCAAGTCTTACGTTCAGCGTTCCAACGATAATTACGTTTTTTTAATTGATCTTTGCTTTCAAAGGGGGCACTAAGCGCCCACAGCTTTAAATCTGCGGCTTGAGTTTTATCTAACAACATCTTAAATGCTTTAACACCAGATACAGGTAGTTCCGATTGCAACACCTCAAGCAAGGCATGGCAATCCATTGAGGCCCGATGGCCACTAAAGTAAAAACCAAATTTATATGCCAGAAATTCTAAGCTACCAGAGCCACATCCCTCCCCTTTCCAGGGCATTTGCGCATATGAACAACCCCACGCTTTCTTTTGAAAAAATGGTAACCTGGCTTCGACAAACCCACGATCAAATGCAGCGTTATGGGCAATCACTAAAGCAACATCTTCCATTAATTTTTCAACAAACGAATCCATAATTTTTTTACCCGCTACCATAGTATCAACAATACCATGAACCTTGGTAGATTCTGGCGGAATTGGCATGCCCGGATCTTCCAACTCATTATAAGTTTCAAGGACCCGATAAGCCTGACCTGTGTTTGGGCAATATTCAACAATCACAATACCCAACTCAATAATTTTGTCGTCAGCTACATTAATGCCTGTAGTCTCCGTATCTAGAATTGCCACTTTCAGTAAATTAGCGGGCGGTAACGCATCCGTATAAGATTCGCGAGGTAAGAA
This sequence comes from Alphaproteobacteria bacterium, assembly GCA_947499175.1. Classification (GTDB taxonomy): domain Bacteria; phylum Pseudomonadota; class Alphaproteobacteria; order Paracaedibacterales; family CAITNM01; genus CAITNM01. The sequence continues at coordinate 25,000 of CANMNU010000004.1, read as the reverse complement.
AGGACGTGTGACTCGGTAGTTTTGTGATTTTACCCAATCTACCACTGAGTCCAAATCTAGAAAGTCCATGTTTGGTTGTGCTTGTGCGTTATAATTAGGTTTAAGGTTTAACACTGCATTTTTCCTTCTGCCTTTTTAGGTAAAGCTCAAGTGGCGATAGACAATTGCCAACTTATCGATATTTCTGTTAACTGATGACACTATAAGTTTTTCTCAAGCAAAGGGCAAATTTTGAGCTAGAACAACCTGCAACCAAACAGTATTCTGGCATTATAAGCTTTTACATTCACAAAATGACAATAATGATAATTTAGTTATGCTGTTCATAAATTTTGCTCAGTTTAAAATGTTTAAAACACAAAAACATTAGGCTATTCTGTATAGCAATGGATAAAAGTCTTGACTATTCTCCATTAAAAACAAAAATTTTTGACAATTTTATAATCAAACTCTGCTTTATTGGACTTTTACTTTTTAGCTCGCTAATAGTGAAGCTTATGAACCTACAATTACTCATTTACTCATTTGAGTATTTACTCATTGCAAATTAAATGCTATTATTATCATGAAAGTGAGAAATATAATGATTATATCTGTACTCAATCAAAAAGGAGGCGTTGGAAAGACAACGCTATCTATCCACATAGCATCTACTATAGCTTTAGCAGGATATTCTGTTTTGTTAATTGACGCTGATGTACAAAGAAGCGCACTTGATTGGGCAGCCACACGGGACAAAGAGCCACTTTTTAATGTAGTTGGAATTCCATCAAGCAATATACACAAAGAAGTAAAAATGCTAGAGCCAAAGTATGATTATATCATAATTGACGGGCCACCACGAGTATATGATGTAGCAAAAGCAGTTATCGCAGCTAGCGATTACGTAGTGATTCCTGTACAACCATCACCATATGATGTTTGGTCTGCAGAAGAAATTGTAAACTTGATAAACGAAGTTAAAACAACACTGGCACCCTACAAAAAAATTGATGCTGGCTTTGTAATTAATAGAAAAATTGCCAATAGTGTTATTGGCAGAGATGTGACTGAAGCTCTCAGCAAGTACCCCTTTCCAGTGCTTGAAGCATCCATCCACCAACGTGTTGCTTTTACTGAAACAGCAGCTCAAGGCAGCTCGGCAATAGAAGAAGATCCTGATTCAATCGCTGGCAAAGAAATAAAGGCATTAGTAGAAGAAATTTTATCAAAAATTATATCCAAAACATCAACAACATAGGCAAGTTATGAAGAAAAAAATATCTATTAAATCTGCGTCAGATATCCGACTTCATCAACATCAACAAATACCAGAAAAAATATCTGAACAGTTGGACGCATGGATATCTGGAGAACAGAAAAATGAAACCAAAAACACAGAAGAAGTAATTGTCCCAAAAAATGCAGTTAGCTCAATATATTCACAGATATTTACAGAAAAAAATGTTCGCCTTAACATAAACTTGCCAGAAAAAGTTCATCATTCCTTGAAAGTAGCTTGCCTTGAAAAAAACATGACGATAACTAATTTTATAAAGCAGCTAATAGAATCAGAATTAAGAAAAATGTAATATACTCATCTACTCATCTACTCATCTACTCATCTACTCATCTACTCATCTACTCATCTACTCATCTACAACAAGATCACACATTTGCGAAAACATAGCAAGCCACTTACTCACTTACTCACTTACTCACTTACTCACTTACTCACTTACTCACTTACTCACTTACTCACTTACTCACTTACTCAAGTAAACCCCATCTATAAAATTAACTCAAACTTATCAACAAAGATCCCTTAGATCATTTTGAGCTTTACGGGTTGATTAAACAAATTATTCATGATAAACATAAAACTAGGAGCAATTTTTAGATAAATTTGATGCGAGAACGCGGGATTAAAATACAGTTTACTGTCACGAAGGAGCTGGCTGATCTAGTTGAGAAAGAAATAAAAAATTCTTACTCAACTAGATCTACGTGGTTTACAAAATTAATAATTGAACACTTCGAGCAAAAAACTAAACTTGATCCACAAAAAAAGAAACTGTTGGACTTAAAAATAAAATAAAAAAGGCATCTGTTAGTAGCAGACACCTTTTTAAAAGCACACGAGCTCAGACAAGAAAGCTCTTCGTATGTCTTAACTATAGGATATTTATGCCTTACTGTCAAGAACTTGTCTCGTTTTGTGTGCATAACATCAACTTTTTAAAAGGAGTTGCATTTATGCAAACATCTAATACATTTGGTAATAACCACGTGCTAACCTGCAAAACCTCACTCATTGATAGTTTGGGGCGGGTGGAAGCTCATCTTATAAGTCAGATACTATATTGGATTAAGAACCCAAAATGTGGTCATCAATATGATGGCGTTAATTGGGTTTACAATACCGCCACAGAGTGGGCACGTCAGCTCCGCTTTAGCGAGTCAAGCGTAAGGAGAGCCATTTCTAAATTGAGGAAGGCTGGGATAATAATCACCAAACAATTAAGCAGAGATCGACGAGATCGCACCAATTATTTTTCTATAAATTACAGCGCATTAGAAACCCTAATTAACACTCAAAATGATAAAAATTTAGACCTGTCAAAATTAGCGGGTGCATCCTGTCAAAATGAATGGATGTATAATGATACAAAGATTACTAACAAAGATATTAATAAATCTGAGGTTTTTGAAAAAAACTTTAAAATGATAGGGCAGGGGGGTTCTGAAACGGAACAAGTCAAGCAAGTAAAAAATCTAAATTCAAAAAATGAAAAAAAATTAGATGCTTTGCAAGAATCTGCAACTACTTGCTTAGCAATTGAAAAAAATAAAGCGGATGAAACCAACCCATCAATGCCAAAAACCACAACAGCTCAAGATATGCTAAAGGTTTGGAATGACAGCTTTGCAGGTAAGTCTGAGGCTAAGTTAAGCAAGGAATTAGCCCCGTTGCTGGTTTCTGCGTTTAAAAACAAATTTGAATCCAATTTTAAAAACTGGCAGAACTACTGCGACCAATTAAAATCAAGCTCATACCTGATGGGAGGATCTTTTAAGCTAACTCTCGGCTGGGCCTTGAAGTTTGGCACAATTGACCGGATTAGGGCAGGGGAGTTAGGGGTTATTAGCCAAAGAGATACTTCAACAGGGCAGGTGGCTGTGATTGATGAAGCGCAGATCACCCAAATGATTGAAGCTTTACCTGATTCAGCCACCTCCAAAGCGTTGCGCCACAAAATTACCAAAGCAATTGGTTGTGCGGCTTATTATTCGTGGTTTCATGCAGCAAAGTTTTGTGAAGAGGGTGGGGCGATTCGTATGGTCGCACCTAATGCTTTCGTGGAACAATACTGGGACACGCATTTTGAGTGGGTTATGAGAGGTGTGAAACAATAAAAACATCTAAAAAATAAATGTTTATAGGCACTTTAAATGCTTAGATTTTTATTTTTCAATGTTTTTTATTGTGTTTTGCTTTTAACTTTGGTATTTTTTGAAGAATTGCTTTTGGTGCAGGTCTTATATGCAAGTTGCAAAAGCTGATGCAAAATTCAGGGAACGACTGCTTGATTTGGATTCTAAAGAATAAGTAGTTTTATTAAATTTTTAGCAAAATAAAAACATTGCTCTGAAATTTATTTATGTTTAGCATATTGAAACATCTTGGTTGGAAAGGTTTAAAGTATTCAGGGTATGATAAATAATAATACTCTTAAGAGAGTTTTTATATCTTCTTATGTGGGCAACACCTTAGAAACCTACGACTTTGTTTTGTGCGGTATTTTAGCGGCAAAGATGTCTCAGGTTTTTTTTCCATGCGAAAGTGCATTTTCATCTTTACTTTTAATGCTATCAGCATATGCGGTTGGATTTGTTTCAAGGCCGATCGGTGCTGTTTTCTTTGGCTACATTGGTGATATTAAAGGCCGGAAAGTTGCTTTATTTTATTCTTTACTTGGGATGTCAATTTGTACACTGATATGTGGTTTGTTACCTAGTTATGAAATGATAGGTGTTAGTGCTTCGGTGCTTTTTTTTATGATCAGAATTATGCAGGGTATTTGTATTGGTGGCGAAAGTCAGGGTGGCTCAATTTTTGTTGTTGAACATTTTTGGAAAAAATCCCCCGCCGCTTTTGGGGCATTTTTTGCCACCTCAAATGGCTTCGGTGCTTTACTTGCAACTTTTGTCTCTTTATCGTTTTTAACGATTGATTCCCAAAACCCCCATATTTGGCGGTACCCCTTTATTCTTGGCGCAGTAGTTGGCTTAATTGGTTTTTATATTAGAAAACATATTCCAGAGACCCCTGCTTTTAAAGATCGAGAAATAATTAGCAACCCATTGAGAGCATCTTTTCAAGATAATAAAAAAAATTGTTTTCGGGTGTTTTTATATGTTGCGTTAATTTCATCAATTACTCAGTTTGGCTTTACCTTCGTCAATATTTACCTGTCTACTTTTGTAAAAATTAGCAAAACCCAATCCTTAAGTTTTGCTTGTCTTGGTACTTTGTTGGCAATGAGTGGTGTCGCAACTACAGGGCTTTTTCTCAAAAAATTTCCTGACAAAGTTGATTCAGTGATTAAATGTGGGGTATGGGCGTCTTTTGTGCTATCCCCTTTGGTTATGGTGGTTATGCAGAAAGGGCAAGATATACATATTTATTACGCTCTTATTTTATTAGCAATTTTTACAGGTTTATTGTGTGGAGCAGCACCATACTTTATCGCAATTCACTTTAAACATAGCAATCGCTATAGTGGTTCTGCTTTAATTAACAATTTAGCTCAAGGTTTTGTCGGGGGATTTTTTCCATCCATTGGGTTGGCCTTGCTCAATATTACAGATCTGGTTATGGCACCAGGCATTTATATTTCTATTCTATCTCTATTGTTTATTGGCTTTAATCACTTTTCCAAGGATATTAAATTACATGAAAAAAGTTGAAATTATTCAAAATACAAAAATTAAAGTAGCCTTGCGTAAGGACTTTTTTGACGTTTTACAGGATCCAATTCGCGATCTTTTAGAGTTTACCGGTGCCAATTACTTTGCTCACCAGATTATTGAAAATTATTATCAACCTAACCATTTTGTGAGTTCATTTAACACCCATGAAGATTGGTCAGATTTATATTGGTCAAAGTTTTGGTTTAATGATCCATTGGAAAGAAAAATTCATAAAAATGCTAAAATTAATGGTTCATCAGTTTCTTTATGGCAATTGTCCGACCCTGATAGCGATTGTATGTTATCGAGGATGCAAATGTGTAAAGTACGTGATGGTGTTGCCTTTTCTTATCAGCACAAAACTGGTGTCCTAGAAAACTATACGATTGCTTGGGAAAAGTTTGACTTAGAAAGTATTAATATAAAAAAAATAATATTGATACAGGAAAAACTAAATCCTATTCGTCTGTACCATCGTCAAACCTATCAAGATTTGAAATAAAGGATTTTCTAATAAATTCGACTGGAGTCACAGATAGTGGGGGGGTCTCTAATATCAAAGGACTGATAACACTTGCTGAAGTGTTAGCGGCAACTAGTACGTAGTTATTTTTTTGTTTGTGGAGGATGCGTACTATGGGTTTTTTTGGTTCAAGCTCAATAATACAAATTTCGCGGTGTCCTTGATGAATTTTGTCTTTATCAAGGGGCATGCCGCCGACAAAGTCACCTACCTTAATATATGGTAACATCGCTTTATTTTTAATTTGATGGACAATACAACCAGGATTATTTTTTTGATAAGATTTTACATCAAGAAACGCACTAATTTCAGGTGACACATTAGCAAAATCTCGTTCAAAAAACTTTTCAGGTAAATTGCGGTTGTTGCTATAGAGCACGGTTGGGGCCTCTCCTTCTTCGCGGAGTAACCAGGCTGATGTGCAATTAAGGCCTTCGTCAAAAAAAGCCTGAATACACTGCAGTGCGGTTTTTTCAGAAATAGTTACCTCGTCCCTTTCCCAAGAGGAAAGAGTATTTACGGCAAGGTTATGGCGATCGCAAAACTCTTTTCGCGTTAAGCCAGTAAGCCGTCTGCAATGTCTGATACGACTGCCAATCTCTTGCGAACTGTTCATAAATAAATAAAGTCTCCAATCTGTCTCTAGACTACAAAACCTTTACGAATCTAGCAAATAAAAAGAAAAGAGCCAACAAACACACAAAAAAGAAAAAAAATTAAGAATAGCTATTGCACTACAACGAAAAAATTTCTATCTTAGTTATGAGGCACACACAGCGAGACAAGTTGTGATTAACTTTAAGAGATTATGGAGAACTTCATGATAAGTTACGAAATGCACTGTTGCGGCCATATCATAAGAGATAGATCAGCCGGAGGTGCGGTGAGCGAGTTTGAGCTTTTGTAGCGGTTGCCGTCAGCGACCAGTTTTTAAGGGTTTTAAAAAAAACAGTGGCAGTTGTGAGCTTGGTCGTGGTGTGAATTCTTACGCCAGTGCACCTGCGTCTTCTTCTTTGTTTCCGATTTCAGCTAGGTCTGTTGCTTTAACCACTGCCGCATTAGGTAATGTAAAGTTACCCCGATCCTAAGTCCTAAATTTTAAATATTTAAACCAACCCTTACTTTAATTTTACTTTTACTTTAACCCAAGCTTAAAAACAGGAACTTAAATGAGCATTAAAAGTAACCCACAATCAAACCTTATTCCTCTTAAAAATCTTGTCTACTTTATGTTAGTGGCATTGGTGATCGTCGGTTTTGCCGATCAACTATCCGCAATCGAAAGCGAAAGCTTAAGACCTGCTTTGCAAGGCGTTAAAAAAGAAGTCTGGAGCTACATGTATATTATTAAGATTGCCGCGGTGGTGGTGGGATCGGTCTCGGTGGTGAAGCAAAGTCCTATGTCTTTTGGGGTTGGTGCGGCCATTTTTGCGGCAACGCAATTCTTTGACACGCTCATCGGCGATGGGGCTGGGGCATTGATTTGATAGTTAGGTCTATTGATGTCAGATGTCAAGGATCATACCATTTTGAGCCGTTTGGATAGTCCTGTAAAAATTCTATTTTGGACTAAAGGCGAAATCCTCATGGTACTGGGACCGTTTTTTGTCAGTGTGGTTGTCGACACTTTTTTGCTGGGGATCACCGCATGTTTGATTAATGTTTATTTAATCAAAGTTTACAAAAAACATTTTGGCGAAGGACAGCTGTCGGCGGTGTTGTATTGGTTTTTTCCACCCAACACCAGGTTCCAAGGCTTGCCCCGCTCTTGTGTTCGGGAATACTTCGGCTAATTTTTTGATCATTTATTTTTAAGGACAAACGCCCATGGATATTCGCGTTAAAGCTACCTCTATAGCTAGTTTACAGACCCAGCGTAATGGTTTAGCTGGCTTAAGTTTAACTCTGTTGGTTGTTGTGGTTATGCAAAGCTTTTTATTGTTTTTTAAAAGTCCGCAAACGATCATTTTGCCACCAGAAACTAAACAAAGCTTTTGGGTCGAGGGTAACTGTTTTTCTCCAGTGTATTTAGAGGAGCAGGGCATGTACTTTGCGCACCTATTGCTGGATGTTTCAGCCTCTAACATTTTAGCCCAAGGCGAAATCCTCTTGCGTTATGTCGATAGTTCCTATCATGGGGAATTTAAAACCCGGTTATTTAAAGAAGAACAGCGCCTCAAGCGCGATAATTTGTCACTAAACTTTGTCGTTTGTGATTGTGAAGTCTTTCCAAGCGAGATGGCGCTAGAAATTACCGGGGACCTCAATGGTTACGTTGCCGGTAAGAAAATTAGTAGCCACCGCGAATCTTACCGCCTGGACTTTTTAAGTGTTAAGGGGCGCCTGTTTTTAAAAAGTTTCAAAGTATTTAAATCTGACCAAGAAATTTACTCAGACCCACAGTCTGAAGCTAACTCTCAACCCAATGCCAATTCAACCCAGGAGGGTAAATAATATGCGGCTCCTTTTACCATTAATCGTGCTTGAACTAATCAGCCTTGAACTTTTTTCCGCAAGTTCTGGTGCCGCAAGCCAAACGATAACGATGAATCCAGAAAAACGCCTTAAGGCAGCAATCTCTTGTGATTCAATGAACCGCTTAGCTGTATCTGGTGATCGGATTACCCAGATTTTTGGGGACAATGATGCTTATGAAGTGCAGACGGAGGAAAGTACTGGGCAATTATTTTTAAAACCCACCTCTGAAAACGGCAAAAAACCTTTGAGTGTGACCCTCATCACCGAAAACGGTGTCACCCAAGATATGGTCTTACAACCTGAAGAACGTGAGGCGACTACGGTTATTTTAAAGAATGCGGGAGTTGGAACTGGAAGCGAAACCTTAATCGATGCCACCGGCGGACTTGGGGCTTTTCCTTCCTTCCATGCTGCAGCCGCGGCAGGACAAGGTGTGGCAGGGCAAAATGCGGTAGGACAAGGGGCGAGACAAAGGGTGCAAGGGGTGCAGGGCGATTTTTCTCATAATCCGGCCTATGGCATGCAATCACCCGGCTTTGGCGCAGCTCATACTTTTCAAGACCAAATAATCGTTGCTATGAAATATCTCGTCTCCGGCGCTGCGCCAGTGCTGGATATTGATGGAGTGAATCGCAAAAGCTTAAAAGGGATTGAGGTTGATTTTATGCAAGCCTTTAATTTAGGCGCTTTCAAAGGTTTAAAGCTAAATGTGCAAAACACCACGGATGTGGCAATGGATGTTTTAGAAAAAGATTTTTTACACAACTGTGATTTAGCGCTGTCTTTTGAAAAAAGAATTTTACAAGCCGGTGAATCAACCACGCTTTATGTTGTGGTGCGTTAAGTATGGCTGAGCAAAAAATAATTGTAACTGATGACGCAGCTTTGATAAGACGTTCACAAAATATCCGTCTCTACGGTGTCGTTGCTGTAATGTCCGTGGTGATTGTGACTTTGGTGGTGATGCTGGTTAATGGTCCTTCACTTACCAAAACCTCAAAACCTGCAGCTAGTTATAAAGCCCCGATTACCAGTGGAGCGTCACGCCTGGATCCTAAGGAAATGTGGGCTGAAAAGTTTACAACCGAACATGAGCTGCAAGCCAAACGCCTTGCGGCTATGGAAAAAATGCTGCAAACCCTGGTTAAAATTAATGAACAAGCTGTACCAACCGCATCAACATCGCTTAACCAGAATCATCTGCAAGGTATGGTGCAACAATTGAGTTTCAACTCCAACAATTCCCAAGCAAAAATTGAGTTTCAACTCCAACAATTCCCAAGCAAATCCCGGTAATTTCAAGTAAAACCCTCAGGATCCAGCCGCTGCCACCACTGATTTAATTGAAACTTTAAAAACCCAAGCGCAAACAAGCGATAGTGCTGTACCTTTTGATATGGTTGGCAAACAGTCGGCAGGAGGTGGGCCAACGTTTGCAAATACACAGCCCAAAACTGCACGATCATTACCACCAGTTGTCCAAAACCAAACCCCAACCCCAAGATTTCGTTCCAAAGGCATTCAACGCACGAGTTTGATGCTGGCTAACAGTAAAAGTAACAAGAATTTAAAAACGGCGGACAATACGATTCCTGCGGGTGCTTTTGCGGGAGCCGTGATGCTTGGCGGTGTTGATGCGAGCACAAGTATTCAGGCCAGTAATAATCCGAATCCAGTTTTACTGCGGGTAACCGACCATGGCACTTTGCCTAGAAAATTTAAAAGCGATTTATGCGGCTGCCATGTCTTGGCGGCATGTTATGGGGATATTTCATCGGAGCGTGTCTATATGCGTTTAGAAAAACTCACCTGTACGGAACGTAAAACTGGAGAAATCGTTGAAATGACGGTCAATGGTTATGTTGCGGGTGAAGATGGTCGAGCTGGACTTCGCGGTGTGGTTGTCGATCGTGCCGGTGAAAGTATGCGCAATGCGGCGATTGGTGGCTTTTTATCGGGGATGGGTAATTTCTTAAGTCAAGCTCACAGTCCGGTAACTTTTTCACCCATGAATGGTTTAGCGCAAACCAACCCAATGACTAACCCAGATATGCTGAAGTTTGGCGCAGCTAAGGGGGCAAGCGGGGCTTTGGACAAATACGCCGATTTTTATATTAAACGTGCAGAGCAGATGCAACCGGTGATTCAGGTTCAGGCAGGACGCAAGGTGGATATCGTCTTTACCGCTGGGGTAGCTTTTGAAAACTCAGCAGCACGCGGTGAAATGATCCGGGTCAATGATCAACAACGTTTAAGCCAACTCCATGGTGCAAGTGGTACGGCCCAAAAACCGGTTGAAGCATGGATTCCAAGTAATCAAGAGAGGGCCAGGTAATGAAGGTAAGAATGAACATGCAAATGAAAATGAAACGAATTAAAAGCAAAAATTGCAAAAAGTTAAGCCAAGTCATTAGCTTTTTATGCTTGATCACACTTACCGCCTGTTCAAGTGTTTCGGAAAGCTTTGACAGTGAAGCAACTAAAGGGGTGGGAGCTAAGTCGATTGCGCAAGTAAATGCGATGGTTGATCAGGGTAAAATTGATGGGCTTAAAAGTGAAGTCGATCAAAATTCAGTGGTGGCGCCGGTGATTGTGCAGACCCCTGTGGCAATAGCTCATCCTGAGGCAATTGTGTTGTCGGACCATTCCGTAATTCAGCGGCAGCCAGAGCAGCACCTACGGATTTGGTTTGCGCCATTTCAAGATATGAATGGCAATTTTCATGAGGCATCAATTATGCATACTTTGCTGCGTCAAAGCTTTTGGCAAGTTAATGCAGTTTAGTCAAGTTAAAGATCGGATTAGATAGATGTTAGTAAAACTTGGTAAAAAACTATTTTCCCAATTGGGTGAAGACAGTGAAGAACACGGGCATAACCCAAGCGATCAAAGCCAGTTTGAAAAAGCGATGGCGCAAATGGCGGCATTTTCTAAGATCTCCGATCTTTTGCCCTATGATGCTTATGATTCAAGCACCAAGCTGTTTTATAACCGGGAAAGTGTGGGTTTTGTGATTGAAACGGCACCTTTGGTCGGTGCCAGTTCTGAGATGCAAAAAGAGGTTGCCAATCTTTTTGCCCTTGCTTTACCAGAGACAAGCGCTTTGCAGGTCATGCTCTGGGCTGACCCGCATATTGGTAATCAGTTAGATGTTTATCAACAAGCGCGACAGGGGCAATCTGCGACCTTGCAATACATGGCGCAGCAGCGGGCGGATTATTTAAAGGGGTTTGCTCATTATTCACCGTTTAAACCCTATTCTTTACGTAACTTTCGGTGTTTTTTAAGTTTCTCCAAAACCCGTGATAGCAGTGTGAGGTCTGACCAGGAACTGTGTGAACGTTTAAAAAACCAAATCATCACGACCTTACAAATGCTAGGTTTACCGGTGCACAGCTGGGATGCCAATGATTTGATGGCAACGATAGGAAGTATTTTAAATACGACCACAGATGAGGTGAATACCCAAACAGTGCAGTGGAATCCCTTACAAAGCCTATCTGAGCAGATAACCGATGGAACAACTATTTTAAAAGTTAAACACCGTGGTTTGGCTTTAAATGATCAGGTTGTGCGTACCTACGGTGTTAAGTCTTATCCGCGGGGGTGGTCATTGCATGCGATGGGTGAACTAATTGGTGACTTGGACCGGGATCAGGCTCAGATTCCCTGTCCATTCATGATCCACTATGGGGTGACTATTCCCAAACAAGAAAAACCTAAAAATCAAATACTCGCCAAAGCTTCCTATGTAGGAAAGCAAGCCTATTCACCGATTAGTAAATATCTACCAGGTGTCAAGGAAGAAGCGGAAGAATTAGCTTTTGTTAGGGAAGCATTGAATAGGGGTGAACGTGTTGTTCAGACTCAGTTTGGCGTGATCCTCATGAGCAAACCTAAAGAGATTGATAATGCCGAACAAATTCTTCTAAATTTGTTTACCGCTAAAGAATGGAAACTGGTAGCTAATCAATTATTCCATTTACCGATGTTTTTAACCAGTTTGCCGATGATGTGGGGCCAAGAAATGGTACAAGCTCTGCTCCATAAAAAAAAGCTTAAGACGACAATTTCGCCAGAATCAGCTAATTTGTTGCCGATTCAAGGGGAGTGGAAAGGCACCAAGACTCCTGGCATGTTATTAGCTGGGCGACGTGGCCAAGTATTTAACTGGTATGCCTTTGATAATGATGCGGGTAACTACAACGTTTGTGTGGTGGGACGTTCAGGTTCAGGTAAATCCGTATTCATGCAAGAACTGATGACGACCACCCTTGGCCTGGGGGGCCGAGTCTTTGTGCTTGATGTCGGTCGATCTTTTGAAAAAACCTGCGTTTTACTGGAAGGGCAATTTATTGAATTTAGCCCGCACACAACTTTATGTTTAAACCCATTCACCACGATTCCAACCGATAATGATGAAGTCGCAAGCGATGCCCTAGCAATGCTTAAATCGGTACTAATTCTCATGGCTGCACCAAATCATGGGGTCGATGATAAAGGGGCAGCGCTATTAGAACAGGCGATGCTAGAAACCTGGGAAAAATACAAAAACCAATCGACGATTAGTGATATTGCGGATTGGTTAACTGGTCACCCAGATTCTAAAGCTAGGGATTTAGGGCAAATGCTTTATCCGTATAGGCATCTGGAACTTATGGACGTTATTTTAACGGGGTCAGCACGGTTAACCTTGATAATGCTTTGATTGTCATTGAACTTGAGGAACTCAAAGAACGCAAAGACCTCCAGGCGGTGGTGGTACAGATGATGATCATCAACATTACCAACCAGATGTTTTTAGGAGATCGGCAAACGCCATTTAATATTGTTTTTGATGAAGCTTGGGATATGCTGAGGGGTAAACAGAGCGGCGTATTTATTGAAACTCTGGCCAGACGTTTACGTAAATATCGTGGTTCATTGGTGGTGGGTACGCAAAGTATTAATGACTTCTTTCAAAGTCCTGGGGCACAAGCGGCGTTTGATAACAGTGACTGGATGTGCATGCTTGCCCAAAAACCTGAATCGATCGAACAACTTAAAAAAACTGACAGATTGAGTTTAAGCCTGCAAAAAGAAGCGCAATTAAAATCAGTCAAAACCAAACAGGGACAATATGCCGAGGTGATGATTATTGGGCCGAATGGTTATGCGATTGGCCGTTTAATCCTCGATCCGTTTTCAGGGCTGTTGTATTCGACGAAAGCGGAAGATTTTGCGGCCGTTAAACAGCTTAACCAAATTGGTGTCAGTACAGGCGATGCGATCAAACAATTGATCCTCCCTCGGATCAGTCAAAAAAACCAAAAAAGCGAGAAAGGAAAAATTTATGCGATCAACTAATGTACTCACCTCAAATGTTATTACCTCATTTGAGGGTCTAGCAATCCTCAAGGAAAAAATCATGCAATCAACAGCAAAACTAGTCAAAAAACCCAAAAAAGCGAGAAAGAAAAAAGTTGTGAAAAAATTATTACTCGGTTTAACGGTTATCAGCTTGTGGTCAGGCGTTAATGCTGCAAGCAAGCCGCAGGCGCCAGACATAACTGCTGAGGATGTTCATAAAATGATGATTCTTTCTAAAAAATTAGAAAGCAAGCGTGCAAAGGTTGGGGTTTGTCTCAGGCGTATTGCGATTCAAATGGCAGCTTTACTTGATTCCAGTGCAGAAACTAGCAACTCCACAGTTAAAGAAACAATTCAAGAATTATTGGATCGTTTACGTCAGATCATTGGCAAATATGAACTGGCAAAAAATGTAACGGTAATTGTTTATCACAAAGATTGTGGGGTTAAAGATGTCACGGATGATTTTATTGCGGCGAACTTTCCCTATCCAGTTAAAGAATAGGGAGCAAGTTTTATGCAAATTAATCAACAAAATTTAGCACTGGTGACCACGTTTAGCTTAAGCGTTGCAGCCCTTTGTTTGGGGTTAAGTAACCCAAGTAAAAAGCTGGGCACAGTCGATATGCAATCATTACTTTCTGAACAATCCCAAAACCTTGCCAAAGCTTACCCCAGTGGCACGGTACCGCAAGGGGTGATGCAACAGGTGATTGAGGAAATTAAAGAGGTGATTGATTCTTTTGGGCAAGAGCAAAAACTTACTCTATTGGCTAAAGGAGCGGTGCTCAGTTGTGAATTACCTGATTACACCGAAACCTTTAAAGAAATTTTAAATGAAAGAGTCACAAAAACAGTAAGGGTTAAGTAAATGATGCAATTAAAAACTTTAGAACAAAAGACGAAGCTACACCTTAAGGGTTTTAAACTCGATAAAGCTAACCTTAAAAAGGGTTTGTGGAGCTTTGCTATAACTTTTATCAGCATCGGCATTTTTAGTGAACATGTGCATTTCATCAAAAGTCCTACGGATTCTTTGCCGCAGCGTTATTTTGTGCAGTTTCCTAAATTTACCCCTAAAAAAGGTGACCTAACGGTTGTTTATAATGGATTTTACAAAGGTAAAATTATTAAAAGAATTATTGGCACAGCTGGTGATCAAGTCAGTGCTGATGCTCGGGGCAATATTTTTATTAACCAAGAAAAGGTTGGCAAAGTGTGCGAGCGGACTGAATTTTGTGCAACCCAATCTGATGTTCCAAATGGTGTCAAAAATGGTGTACAGGCTGGTGGTAACGACGCGATAACTTTAACCGCAATTAAACCGCAACTAATTCCAGAGGGGCGGGTTTTTCTACACTCAACCCATCCTAAAAGTTTTGATTCACGCTATCAAGAGGTCGGTTTAGTAGCAGTTAGTGATTTAGAGGGCAAGGTTGTTGGGATTGTTTGAGGAATTAGTGGTGAATTTTTTTATAGATTTCTTTGCGGTGACCGATTTCAAGTGCCAAAACAATCATCTTACCGCGGTCGATAATTGTGATTACTCGATAATCGCCAATGCGATAACGGTAAAACCCACTCATTTCGCCAACAAGGGGAGATGCCAAAGAAATTGGGTCAATATGAGTCAAGACTCTTTCTTCAAAATAGCTAATAATACGCTTTTGAGTATCTTTTGGCAGATTCTGCAGTTGTTTCTTTGCTTTATCGTGCAAATCAAGAATCCAAAGTTTCATTCTAAAGACCAAGTTCTTTTTTTACATCAGAAAGGGAAGTTCCCTTTCTTCCATTTTGAATATATTCATTGTAAGCATTTACAGCCACGTGATAATCGTGCTGGTCCTCTAAATACTCCTCCAAGGCCTTCAAAGCCATACTCGAAGGATCTAGAGAAAACTTTTTTGACACGTCAACTAACAATTTTTCTAAGTCTTTGGGGATTTCTATCTGCACGTGCGCCTCTGCAAAATATTTTAGTTAATAATATCATAGGTTTGCGCAAAAACCTTAGCAAAATCTGTTGCTTACTAAGTATTACCGTACAGCTTGGCGCAGTTGACCAAGGTGTGATGGGCGAAGTATTCCCGATTCTTGAGCAAGACCTAATCGAGGTGATATTAAAAAAGCTCCAGAAGCTCCAGGCGGATGGCAAGCTGGAAGTTTACCAAAAACAAATTCAAGACCGAGTTAAAATCGGCATTGAACGGCCAAACCCAGTCAAAGATGTTATCCATACCCAAACCCCAAGGTCTTTTACTTTTGATCCATCAATTGTGGTGACGAAGGATCTCGCAGACCAGAATGGTAATGTTTTTTATAAAAAGGGCACCAAGGTTAACCCCTTAACAATTCGGCCGATGACTAAACCTTTGTTGTTAATTGATGGTGACGCGTCAGATCATCTAACCTGGGCCTTTAAAATGCTTAAAACTTACCCCTTGGCCAAGCTCATTTTTGTAAAAGGTGCGCCTTTAAAAATCATGAAGGAGATTGGTTTAACAGTTTACTTTGATCAACAGGGAATTATTTGTAAAAAGTTTGGAATTAAGCAAGTCCCAGCATTGATCAGCCAACAAGATGACCTATTGCTGATTCAAGAAATGAAAGCTGAGGATCTGTGGGTCGAGTAGCGCCAGTTTCCAGTGGATTCTACCAAGCTATAGGAAAACTATATTGGGTGTCATTAAAGCTTCTGCTAATCATTTGCTTAATTTTGCCCCAGGCTCAGGCTAAGTGTGTGGGGCGCTTTGTTAATCCATTTACCGATATTTGTTGGAGTTGTTTGTTTCCAATCACCATTTCTGGACGTCGAGTTTCGCCAAGTGGTGAGGATACACCGAATACGCAGCAGACTTTTTGTATTTGCCCTAAACCTTTCCCAAGGGTTGGGATTCCGATTTCCTTTTGGGAGCCGGTGCGTTTAGTCGATGTGACGCGCACACCATATTGTTTAGTAAATATGGGTGGCATACAAATGATGGATACGGGAATTAAAAGCCAAGGTGGCGTGGATAATGGCCACCAAACCCAAAACACCAAACGGATGCGCAACAGTTTTTACCAAGTCCATTGGTACGTTTATCCGGTGTTGTTTTGGCTAGAAATCTTAGTAGATTTTTTGTGTATGGAAAAAGGTGATGTTGATATTGCCTACCTTACCGAACTAGATCCGATGTGGAATGACGATGAAACTTCCATGATTATTAATCCGGAAGCGGCATTGTTTGCTAATCCAATCGCACAAAGTGCCTGTGCGGCGGATTGCCTGATGGCCTCCGTAGGTTTTGGTGTAGATTTGTTATTTTGGTGTGCCGGCTGCCAGGGTAGTATGTATCCGTTTACGGGTTCAAGCAGTGCCCATGTTGGCGGAGTCCAGGGCAGTTTACTGGCAGTTGAACGGTTTATTGCTAAATTGCACCGGGAAGGTTTGTTGTGGGGAACAATGGGGCCTGAGGCTTATTGTAACCGCTATCCGATGCCGATTATTAAAAAAACCCAATACAAAACCCAGATGATCTATCCGATTCCCTCAACGGGTTCAAAGCAGTGTTACCCCTTGGGTCGCAGTGAAGTTTTGTGGGGATCGGGTAAAGAGTTTCCTTATAGTGGCGAAGATTTTGGTTATTTAATTTGGAGAAAACGCACATGCTGTATGCTTTAAAAACGTTGGTTTTACTTGGTTTGATCGGTTTTATTACACCTGCAACGACAAGTGTAAAAGTTGATAAGTCTGTTAAACCAGATATGCAAAAAGTTTACGACGAAGCGGTTAACTGGAGCAAAACTAAGCTCGATAAGATGCCGGATACGGCTAATACCTATGAAACAGCGGGGATTGGGGTTTGCCGTGGGGCAAGTGAAGGTGAACCTTTACTGATTGCCCCACCCTGTCCTAAAAAGCAAAAACTAGATGCGGTGGTTGATGGGGTGATTGATGACAATAAAGTAGATACATCCCTTGTAAGTAGCAGCAATCCTCATGATGACAAAATGTCAGCTCCTAAAAACCCAGAGCCTAAGCTTTTAGTGTTTGTGTCGTTTTCTATGCCCAAAGCGAGTTTAAGAGCGTTAGCCGAAGAGGCTGGCAAACATAATGCGGTGATGGTAATGCGCGGTTTAAAAGATGATTCGTTTAAAACGACGCAACAGGCTTTTTTAGAAATTATTGGGGTGGATAAAAACCAAGATCTAAAAAATATGATTAATCAAGAGATGGTCAATCAAGATATGCAAGGGTTTGAGGTAAATCCGGAGTTATTCAAAACTTACAACATTACACATGTACCAGTGTTCGTGTTAATCAAAAATACCCAAGAAATTAGCCGGTTAAGCGGCAATGTATCCCTAGATTATGCTGCCAAGAAGCTGAAGGAAAACATTTAAAAAATGCAGGTTTGTATTTTAGTTATAGCATATTGCAGTTGTTTAAGTTTACAAAGTTTGTCTGCGAACATGACAGACGCCCATGCCTTGGGGGCAAGCTTTGCTAATGGCCAACTAGGCGTAGTCCAAGGTAGGGCGCAATCAACTTCAACCTCTGATATTCCTGGTTTTAAAACCGCAACTCCACCGGAAGCATCTTTAGATAATGGCTCAATTGGTAATGCAACAATTGCAGCTGGTCATAATAATCAGGCTGCAACTTATATAAGTGAGCACTCGAGTAAACGTCAATTATTTAAGATTGACCCCAATACGGATCCAATGTTTGTGAATGCTAACCAAGCTGTGGCTAATCCTGAGAAAACCATGGAAGAAATCGTGATTGAGACTTCAGGGGGTAATGGTGATGGGGATGAAGTGAAGTTTTGTGAAGAAGGTGGCGATGAATATTTGCAAAAGTGTAGCAAGCATTTGGAAATCAAAATTAGGGTGATTCCTGAAATTAAGACAAGCAGGTGTAGTATGTGTGGGAATTCTGCCGATATTAGTCATTTTGTTAATTATGGTAGTGCTAACGTTAATCCAACTTTCTTCGGTCATGGCGGCAGCACTTTCTGCAGATATCATCTTCATAACTTTGGGCGTGGTCCTGATTATTTACACATATCCGTATCTCAACATCGCAAAGTTGAAGTTATTTCAGAAGAATGGGTTGGTGGCTGCGAGGTACTTGAAGCTCATAGTGATACTGGCTTTTGTCGCTATGTTGAAGTTGATGAAGGTGTACCTGAAACCAAGGTAATTACAGGACCAGTTGTCAATCCAGCACCGGGTGCTCCAACTGTAGACAACGAACCCTTCATAAGGGATTCATGGGCTAAACACTACACCTATGCTTGTTTTAAAAAAGTTGATGGTAATTGCCAGGCGTTGAGCGCTAAGGGCTGTGTCCAGATATCTTCTAAATGTTCAGAAAAGATCGGTGATGTTTGTGTATCATGGCGCCAAACTTACCTCTGCTCCAAATCAAAGAAAAAACAAATCCGCTACAAATCCAAAGGCGATAAATCCATATTTTGTTTTACTGGGGACTGCGTCAATAACGATTATGAAGCCAATGGGGAAATGAATGAAGCTTTAAGCCAACTCCTGGTCTTAAATGAAGCTCAAAAAGACATTCGTGCTGAGGGGGAAAATGTCAAAATCTTTAAAGGGCAAAACCGTAGATGTCGTAAGGCTTGGAAGGGGGCGCGGGATTGTTGCGGCAGCGGTAATCGTTGGGCGGTTAGTTGGAATCTGGCCCCTGGTTGTGACGTCCAAGAAAAAGAACTGGGAGATTGGCGCACTAAAAAGCGTTGTGTAGAAGTTGGCACTTACTGTGCACAGAAACTACCAATTATTGGCTGCATTGAGAAGAAAACCACCTTTTGTTGTTTTGGCACCAAGCTTTCCAGACTGCTGCAAGAGCAGGGCAGGGCGCAGTTGGGAATTGGCTGGGGGGATGTGGAAAGTCCTAATTGTCGGGGCTTAAGTGCTGATGAATTAAGTCGGCTTGATATGTCAAAGATGAATTTGTCAGAACTCTATGAAGATGTTCAAAAGAATTTTAAACCCAAGAGCCAGGATCACATTGCCAAAGGTCTGGAACTAGACCGGATTCGTGAAAACATGCAGCATTTGGTCGGCAAAACCCCAAAACTATCCCAAGACAAGATCCAAGACAAAATAAAATCCGTTTCGAAAAGTGATGTAACCCAAGAAAGCAAATCGTTATGATCAGAAAATTTTTAATCTGTGTTGTGTTTTTGGCAAATTTTGTGACCACCTCAATGACCACTTTAGTGGCCGCAGCCCCAACGTTCTTTAGTGACCATTTCCATGGCTGGCATTGGTATGAGCAGCAGCTTTTAGAGGAAGAGCAAAACTTGGAAGAAAATAATCAAACCCAACAGTTAAGCCAAAAACCTGAAAAGCGCAAAGCGCCTAAGGAAATTGTCGCCTTGTACCGCGAGGAACTTGAAAACCGCATGGCAGATGCCTTTATGCACCCAACCCCGCAAAAAATCAAAGCTTATCAGGAAATGCAGAAAGACATGATGGATCGTTCAGAAAACTTCAGTAAGGGCTGGATGCAAAACGTATTTTTAAATACGGAACTGGATCATACGATTAGCAATCCGGTGAACCAGAAGGCACGCCATATTCAACTTGATTTACAAAAACAACAGGTCAAAGAGACGATCCAAGGCCTGGCTAAGGAGTACGGCCTATTCTTTTTCTTTAGTGGCGCTTGTGAGTATTGTCATCAGTTTGCCCCAATTGTGAAACACTTTAGTGAGCAATATGGCTGGCAAGTGTTAGCGATTTCTATCGATGGCGGTAAACTTGAAACCTTTCCCAATGCCCAACCAGATAACGGCTTATTTAAGCAATGGGATGTGCAGGTGATGCCAGCGTTGTATGCGGTTAACCCCAATACCGGGCATGTGATTCCAATTGCTTTGGGCATGACGGGTATTGATCAAATGGAGGTGCGAATTATGAGTTTAGTGGGGCAACGCTAATGCAAAAAAGTAAGTTTAAGAAATTAATCATAAACTTCGCGGCGATGGCCAACATCAAAAGTAATAATTTTCAGTTGTTCATCGATGATGTCGGCAATAACACGATAGTTGCCAATCCGAAAAGACCAGTATCCAGAAAGATCGCCCTTAAGGGGCTTGGCATATTCTTTAGGATCGTTATGTTTGAGGACCCGATTTTCAAAAAAGCTGATAATGCGTTTTTGATCACTTCGGGGCAAGCGATCAAATTTTTTGTCAAAGCGTGCATCAAAAACCAGAGACCAAGTTTTAGTCAAGGTCATGCCTTTGTTTCATTTCTTCAAGGGTATAGGTTTTTAAGGTGCCAGCTTTTTGTTCGGCTTCGTATTGGGCAACGGCTTGATAAATACTTTCGTGTTCATCTAAATATTCGGCAATCGCTTCTTTTACGTAAAAGCTTTTTGGGCGTTTGGTTTGCAAGGACAAAGCAGATAAACGGCGGTCCAAATCTTGCGGTAAACGAACTCCAAGCATTTTTATCTCCGATAAGGAATTTTATATGAGTCAGTATAGCATAAAGTACATGTTTTACAAGTTAATAATGTTTAACATGTTTGTTGTGGCGCTATCATCACTGCATGCTCAGGGTATTGCCGGTGATTTGCAGAAATTTTTTAATTCTGCTGGCGTGGCAAGTAATGTCACTTCCCCTGGGGCCTATAAAGATCAAGCTGGGGGCTACTATAGCGGTGGTGGCGTGGTGGCTCGAACTGGCTCGCGTAGTGCACAACTTGCCACCGTGCAAATGCCAGGATTTAGGGCTGGTTGTGGTGGTATTGATTTGTGGACGGGGGGATTTTCACACATTAGTGCTAAAGCTATGGTTGCAATGCTGCGCAGTATTGGTTCAAATGCGGCATCCTATGCATTTATGTTGGCGGTACAAACGGTTTCTCCGCAGATTTACAACATTCTTAATGAGCTCAGTGCTAGGGCAGACCAAATTAACCAGACCAATATCAATAGTTGTGAGGCAGCAGCAACAATGCTTGGAGGGGTTTGGCCAAAATCTGACCAATCGAGTAAACACCTTTGCCAAGCGATGGGTAGCAATCTTGGGGAATTTTCAGATTGGGCTGCCGCTCGTCAAGGCTGTGGGGCTAAAGGTGAACGTGGCGGTATGTTAGACCGGGCTAATGATGATCCCAAATACAAAGATATGCTGGTGGGTGAGTTTAACTTGGCCTGGAAAGCCATACAAGCCAATGCTTTTTTAAGTGGTGATAAGCAATTGGCGCAACTGTTCTTAACCTTAGTCGGTTCAATTATTTCATCCAAAAGTGGGGATTCCTATAAGATTGATATTTTACCAGGCCATGCGGACCGGGATGATGTCTTAAATGGTTTGCTCAATGGCGGGCCAACTTCAATTTATGCTTGTGATGAAACAAGTAAATGCCTTAATCCGCGGTTAAAGGAAGTAGATCTATCATCCAATAGTGGGCTACTTAAAAGAACCAACCTGATTCTAGAAAGCCTAATTGAAAAAATCTACAGTGATGGGGCGCCAACTGATCAAGAGAAAGACTTCTTAAATTCAACCCGTTTGCCAATTTATAAAATGCTCAATGTGATTACGGCTTTTCGTAAAGGTTCAGCGCCTTTGGATATTCACCATTACGCGGAATTAATTGCGATTGATATTTTGTACAAATACGTGATGGAAGTTATGGATATCGTCCACGACAGTGTGACCCAGCTTAAATCATTGCAGGTTGATGATGTGTATGTGGATCGGTTTTTAAACCAACTGCGCCATGCACGGGAACGGATTCTGGAGCGCAGAAAATCGGCCTATCAACAGATGGACAGCACGCTATCAATGATCCAATCGACCCAAATCATTGAAAAGCAATTACACGTGATGATGGGTAGTGTTGCCAATGATTACAATTGGGTTTAAGCAACAATGTTTGATGAAAAAGTAGAAAGGTAATCACTTATGCAATATACGGTTTATACCTTTGGTGGCGGTGAAATCCTTAAAGGGGTCTTTAATGCAATTGCCATGAGTCTTAATGGTGGTGGTGAGGGTGGCAGTTTGTTTGAGCCCTTAAAGCGTTTGGGTATGATTCTTGGGGCATTTTGGGCTGTCATCTATGCTTTGTATGGCGATCATATTAAAGTGTTGACCCATTGGTTGATACCAATGACGATAATCATGGGTGTGTTTTTTGTACCCACAGCAACAGTTGTGATTATTGATCCGGTGCACCATTACAAGCAAAATGTGGATAATGTGCCTTATGGGTTAGCAGCGTTAGCGGGGCATGTTAGCACGATTGGTTATCACATCACCGGCAAGATTGAATCAATTTTTACGTTACCTGAGAATTTGCGCTATCAACAATCAGGGTTTTTGTTTGCCAGCGATATTATTCAAAAAGCTAAAACCTTTCATATTACCAATGCGGATTTAGCTGAGAATATGAAAAGCTTTGTTGGGCAATGTGTGCTGTATGATGCGATGTTGGGGCGTAAATATAATATTGATGAACTTAGAAATACGGATGATATCTGGGGCTTGGTCTCAGCTAATCCATCCCAAGCCCGTTCGTTTGTCTGGCGTGATTTGAAAGTTCCAGATCAACCAAGGAATCGACCTAATGTTATTTCTTGTTCTGAGGGGGTTGGCAAAATTAATGAGTTATGGACCAATGAAATTAACAACACGGCCAATTTGTTTGGTAAAAAGATTTTTGATAAAAACGGGGTAATTAATCCAAGAGCTGAACTTATAAAATACTTGCCAATGGCTTATAAGCAGCTTGGCGATATATCTAAGGAGGCTTCAGAAATTATTCAACAACAGATGATGATTTACAGCATTGTTGATGGGGTTGAAAGTAATTCAACCGCCTTAGGTAATGCTCCGAATTTTGCCGCACGAAGGGCTTATCTCCAACAACGCTCTACTTATGAAACATTGGGGGCGATGGCGGGTGAAACCTTGCCGGTGATGAAAGCAGTATTAGAGGCGATCATCTACGCTTTTTTCTTATTTGTGATTCCGCTGGCGATGTTACCATTTGGTTATCGATTTTTATTAACCTGGGCGCAGGGTATCTTGTGGCTGCAACTTTGGGCGCCATTGTATGCGATTTTAAATTACATTATGACGATTGCCGCCACCTCAAAAACAATGGCAGCGCTTTCTATATCAAATTCCCAAGGGGTAACGATTGCCTCAAGTGTGGGGCTTGCCAATGTCAATGCGGATATTTCGGCAATGGCGGGATATTTAGCGATGAGTATTCCATTTTTAAGCATTGCGCTGGTAAAAGGTGTGGGTTCGTTTGTGCATATGGCCTCTCACCTAGGTAATGTGGCTCAAAGTGCGGCAGGAATGGCTGCGAACGAGGTAACTTCTGGAAACTTAAGTTATGGAAATTTCAGCGAGGGCAACAGTCAGATTTCCAATAGCAGTATGCTGAGTCATTCAATGGCGGCAAGTTATAAGGGGTCATCAGCCCATATACAAGATGGTCGTTCAGAAATTACGACGATGGGTGATGGCTCACAGGTGATGAATGTCGGCAGTTCAAACTTGCCAGTCAGTCTCAATGTTGCAGAATCACAAAGTGCACAGCTAAGCCAAATGGCAAGTCAGAGTCAGCAAAACGCCTTAAGCCAAAGTGAAAGTTCCAGCCAAAGTTTAAGTAGTGCAGCGAGATCAGCTGTAAGTCTTAGTGACAGCTTAGCTAAACTCGAAAGTTCAGGTGATAGCGCAAGTCATGGGATTAGTACGGAACAAAGCCAGGCAATTCACCATGGTAAAAATTTGGTGAATGATTTCGTGCATCAAACGGGAGTTGATGAAGGTAAGGCTGTGCAATTACTAACAAATGCAGGGCTTGGCAATAAAGGAGGAACTGGGTTACTGAGTGGTTCAGTGGGTATGGATGGAAAACTCAGCGCTTCCGAACAAGAGCTTCACAATAAAGCCCAAAGATTTGCTGAGGATCATAACTTTCAAGATGCAATGAAAAAGACAGCTCAAGCTTCAAAGCAACTCTCTCACAGCCTTAATGATGAATCAGCAAGGCGTTTGGCTGAGGATGTTTCGGGATCTTATGAACAGGGCATGAGCCAACGTAATGAGGCAGCAAAAAGCTTTAGGCAAGCCGAAGATTACAACAATCAAGCAAACTTTACCAAAGCGAATAGTACAACGATTAATGCTAATCATAATCAACAGTTTGGGGAGTGGTTGTCAAATCAGACGGCAGATAATACCAATGGTGGCACGATTGGAGCGCATGGGGCGGCGCACATTATGGCGGCAAATCCAGGGCTGACGATGGCTTACGCCCAAAGGTATATGGCAGAACAGGGATTGGCACCAACGAATACAGTAGCATCTGGTGATTCATTAAGAAGTAACTATAACCAGGAGCAAGGCCATCAAGTGCATGCGGTGACTAAGGATTCATTAAATAATGTTAGGGCACAAGGTGCTGATTTAAGCCAAAACATCAGCCAAGGAACCCAAGTTAGAGAAAAAGCAGAGGATCTTCAGTCCCAACATAATCAAGGGATTAAGGCAGAATCTAGCGGAGTACTATAGTTATTAACAAATAATTTGATTACAGGAGATGTTCGTTAAATAACCCTTCAATAGTTCCACCCAGGCGCCTCCTAATGGCTTTAGCCTGAGCCCATTTTTTCTCAATTGGATTGAGATCTGGAGAGTAAGGAGGTAGGTAAA
>CANMNU010000003.1 GCA_947499175.1 Alphaproteobacteria bacterium | reverse complement strand
CATATTCTGCGCAAAAATCATCCAGCAAAACAAATAAGTCTGTGATATCTTTCTTCATGGAAGGCCGTTTATTAAATCAATAGCTAATCTTAGCTAAAACTGCCTTCTAACTCTCGCAAATACTCACTTCTAATCCAGAATTGGGGTTTTTAGCACCTTTTCGCTGAAATTTTTCTACAGCTTGAATTGCCTCCGCCTTTGTTTTAAAAATATACCCCCTACCCTCAACATTAATTGTCCACGGCCAAGGCGTCACCATTCCCCCAACCCACCTACCAGATTCCACGTTTGAAACCGCCCGTAACAAATTAGCTGGAATCCCCTGCACAGTTTCTTGAGAATTCATAAAATCATTCTGCAATAAAATTGAAACACCAATATTTTCTAAATTTTTGGCACTTAAACAACCAAACAAAATTAACAAAAGCAATAATTTCTTAACCACAACTCCCCCACCTAACAAAACGGTGTCAAACACCCTACAAAAATGTATCATGGCAGCAGTTAACTAAACATTAATGGAAGTGCTACCTAGTGTTTGCCACAAATTAGCGCACCTGGTGTTAAATATTTTATGTTAAAATTAACGCTTTTATTATTAGTTAAAATATGTTTATATCACTAAATTAAATAAAAAAATAACAAAAAGTCTCATGTTTAAAAAGCTATTACTCATCTTCACCATTAGTTGGGTTGCACTTGTTGCAACCGACATTCAATTTGAAATTCAAACCCCTAAAGCAAATTTCTTGCGACTAATTGCCTTTGAAAAAACAACTAAAGTTTTTGACCAAGAAATTAACCTAACAAATTTCACTGGTACAAAAGAATCGCATGGTAGCCTTAAGGCCACTGATGACGGTTTGTTATTTAAGTACAAAGGAACACAAGGGTTAAAGCTTGCCTTTACAGTGAATCAGAATGGGGACATTAAAACTGTTGATGGCTTACACGAAACAGCATTTAAAGACAAAAAATCTTGGGGATTTAAAACTCCTGGTAATTTCGTTAATGCGGTGCCTTCGTTATTTTACCGGCTTAATATCAATGCGAAAGAAACCCATAACCATAGCATTATTAAAGCCTACACTGGCAATTTTAGCCAAAATTACATATTTAATCAGGGTATTATTCACTTTGGCAACTCTGACGATTGTTTATCAACAACGCCATATCTTGCATATTTTACAATTATAGATTCAGAGGCCACACCTAGTTTCAAACATGGAATTATTGATGATCACGGCGTAATTATTGCTGAGAACGGGTTGGGAATCTCTAATCTTACCCATAAGGTTCATGGAATTGCTGAAATTACAGGCCAGCTAAAACTTGACAATGCCAGTATTGAAAATTACCGTTCTTACCGTGTCGACGGCCCTTTAAAAGGCAATTGCGATAGTTTCACCAACCACAATGAATTTTTTCTGAATTCTTTTGATAGCAAAGTTAACAACTTGGTGAATCATGGTCTGCTTGATATAGCCAACACATCTACATTATTGGTGGATGGTATTTTTGACAATGGCAGGGTTGAATCACAAAGCCCATGCGGAGTAATACGTTGTGGCGGTTCATTGAACATGCAACTTGCCAAAGCACCTAAGGGGCTAGGCCTTGTCACGGCTCTTGATTTAAAAACAATTATAAATGAATTTTTAGATGAAGAAGCCTTAAAAAATGTATTTAAAAATGCAGCATTACTGCCTAAAAATCGTAAATTTGTACGCAAAGTTACAACCCATGTAGACCATTACCTAAACACAATTACTCAACATAGCGAAAGAGATCAGTATGGATTTACACGGGACACCCATAAAACTGAAACTGGTTATAAATTTCAAAAGCGTGACACCTCTGTTCATGAGCAAACTATTGAAACCCCAGAATGGCCCCAAGGAATTAAGGATGGTTATTCTGAAGCAGCCAGTAAAAGAGAATTATTCAAAGCCCTTAAAGAACATCTTAAAAAAGCCCTTCAAAAGCTAGCCAAAGGGCAAGTTCTAAAAGGCGCATTAGCTGCTGCTCTGCAAGAAGCATTAGGCGAAGCAGGATTTGACGATAGTGACATTGAAGATTTTTTTGACGATATTTCTGACTTGCTGCAAGGCCTAAGTGAATATGATGAAAATACCTTAAACAGTCTCAGCAAAAAGTTAGATGAGCAATCAGAATTAAGCCGCGGAAAATTGGTGGAATCATTACTAAATCCAACCCAGGTAATGGGGCAACCTTTAAACCATTCACTTAAAATAACAATTCCTGTTCAAACGATCCAGCAGCCTGAGGAAGTTTTAACCCCACGTCGAATTGCTGCCAAGCTTGGTTACGCTAAAGCAATTAAGTATTTTAATGGTTTTAACCAAATGACCAGGGATGAGTCATTAAAAAATGGCTATGGACCTGAAAATATGGCCGTAGATTATTATAACCAAGCCCAAAGGGAAATCGTTCAGGCTGCCTTGTGGAAGGGGCTTACCGGCAAACCAATTAACGCCTACGAAGAAGGGGTTGTAGCTGATTTTAGCCTAGACCTAGCTATGAACATGGTTGATTTGGGCATAGACATAGCCATGAACTTGGCTGAAGGCGCTTCCATAAATTTGGCTGGCAAAGGCATTAGTTTTTGTTTGAAAAAAGCCTTTGGAAAATTTATTACGACAGCAGCAAAAGGTATAGCTGGCAAGGGTTATGTATTTGTTCATGAGCTGCAAAAGAAAAGCTGTAGCATTCTTAAAATAAAAAATCCAGTTTGGAATGAATCACCTGTAATTCGTGGTGAAATTATTGAAAAAAATTGGGGACAAAACTTACCGCAGAATTTTCCAGTGATTGATAAATTTGTTCCAAAAACCGGTAAAGTTACAAGCATTAAAAGTTTGGACTTGAATGCAAAAACTTATCAAGACCCCAAAAAGCTTAAAAGTGTTTTAGAAAGATATGTTGATAAGTTGGAGGCTTTTAAGGGGCATGGGTTAGGGGAACATCTTGTTAAATCAAGTGCTATTAAGCAGCGAGCATTAGATCTTGCCATACCACACTCAGGCAATTCTGCGCAAAAAAAGGTTTTGCAAGAAATGCTCACTTACGCCAAAAACAAAGGCATTGAATTTAACGCAATAATTTATTAGGTGGAGTTATGGAAAAAAGTTCTAGTGTATATTTAAAAGGTGACACCTTACGAGTTATGGTTCGAGGGCTTACAGATCAAGAGCATACGGTTGGAGGTGGGCAAGTATTTTTTTTGGAAGCAACCGCAACCCCTCAAAAAATTGGCGTTGCCGTGCTAGAGGCTTTAGCTAATTTTAAAACCGGCATTCCACACCCAGCAGACTCTGCAGCTTGGCGCATAAGGCAAAAAGAATGGTGTAAAATTATGGAAGTAAAATCTTGGAATAGTTTCGTTAAAGACACAAAGTCATTATACATAACCACTGAAGATGAGTTGGCCACTATTACAGTTACGCCCTATAAAAATAAATCACCAAAGGAAGGTTTTGAAGAAATCACAGAAAAATCCCGAACTTGCACAAGTGAACCTGAAGCTTTGGGCAAAGCAATTCTTGAAGCTTTTGATGATTGTGAATAAATTTTGGGTTTTAAAAAAGGATATCAGATGTTGCTACAATTCAATAAGGCAACTCTGCGCAAAAAAAGGTTCTGCAAGATATGATCGCATATGCCAAAAACAAAGGTATTGAACTTAATGTTATAATTTACTAGGCAGATTTATGAAAAAAATATCATACATATACTTAAATGATCACATATTACGAATATTATCTATGTCGGAGACTAATCAGGGCATGATTATAAACGAACCTTTGGTATTTTTTTCGGAAATAACTGCATCGCCTCAAGCAATTGGTGCTATTGCGCTCGAATCATTGTCTTGTTTTAAAATAGGGATTCCACATCCACCAGATGCAACAGCATGGAGAATACGTGGGCAGGAAGTACTTAATGCCATGCGCCTAAAATCTTGGAAAAGTTTTTCCAAATCTGCCAAAGTAATAGGTATTTCTACCGAAGATGAGAAGGTTAACATTAAGATATCTCCATACTCTACGGAAAATTCAAGCTTTGAAGAGATTACAGAAAAATCCCGAACTTGCACAAGTGAACCTGAAGCTTTGGGCAAAGCAATTCTTGAAGCTTTTGATGATTGTGAATAAACTACCACCCAAATTTATGCATCACAGCCCTTCCAATCAGCAATGCATTTTGCCCCTAAAACTGAAATTTTGTCTACTTTTTGGTAAATACGATCTGACATCGTTACAATGTATAAATGCTCTAACTTCAAATCATTTAAAGCCACATGCATAGATTTAGTAACTTCTGGCGCATCTGCAAGTTTAACTTCAAAACCATAGCGCTTACCATCTTTGATGACCAGTAGATCAAGCTCATCACCAGTATGGGTACGCCAAAAATAGTACTCGCATTCTTGGCCAAATTTACGGATCAATTCCTCTATAATGTATCCCTCAAAGGAAGCCCCTCTAACTGGGTGCGCGTACCAATCATTTTCTTGAATATTTAATGTCGCATGTAGTAAACCTGTATCACGCATATAAATTTTTGGTGCTTTAATTTGTCGTTTGGAAATATTTTCATGCCATGGCTGTAATAATCGTATCATAAAAGTTTGCGATAAAATATTTATATACCGACGTATTGTCATGTCTGACGTTCCTAATGACCGACCAATATCACTATAATTAAGAATTTGACCATGGTAGTGCGCAATAAGCATCCATAACTGTCGCATCGTCGCTGCATTTAATTGAATTTCAATTGACCGCAAATCACGTTCTATAAACCCAGAAACATAGTTTTTACGCCACTTTAAACTGTTGGTGTATGATGTCGCTAAATATGATCTGGGAAACCCACCTTGGCACCAATGTTTTTGCAAGTCCTCAACCTCGCCAACATTAAACGGGGTAAGTTCTAAGTAATCAATCCGTCCTGTTAAAGATTCCGATGCTTGGCGAAGCAAATCTACAGAAGCGCTTCCTAATATTAAAAATTTCTTGTCAGAATAATCTGACAGAACTCTTAAATATGGAAATAAATCAGGCTTGCGTTGAATTTCATCAATAATAATTAACCCTGACAATGGATCCAGGGCAGCTTTTGGGTTTTGCAATTGATCAAGATGACTTGGGTCTTCTAGATCAAACAAATAGACTTTTTCAAAATTTGCCTTACTGAAATCATGGGCAAGGGTAGTTTTCCCACACTGCCGTGGCCCAAGAATGCCGCAAACAGAAAATTGTTCAAAGGCATCTTTTATTTGTTTGGTAAATTGTTTACGCTCTATTATCATTGCAATTTCATCACGCCATGTTGAATTTACAATAACACAAGCCAGCAATGATTGAAATATTTTCGTGCAATATCATCAAGCCATGTTGAATTTTCACAAAAATACTAGAAAAAAGAGCTACCACATTTGGTGTCCAATTTTTTGCAACCATTATACCTGGCTCAGGCTCTAAAACCATGGTATGGTTACCAATCATTTAATTTAAATTAAAATGTGCCGCATCACCACACGCACCACAAGTCACATCACCACGGAACTTTAGTAAACCATGCAACATTAGCAGCGGTAAGTGTGGCCTTAATTTTAGTAGCCACAAAAACTTTTGCCTGGTCAGTTAGTGGCTCATTAACAATTCAGGCATCGTTACTCGACTCTATGTCTGATTTATTTAGCTCTATGATTAATTTTTTCGCCGTACGTTATGCCAGAAAACCCGCCAATGATGAATATCGCTTTGGTCACGGTAAAGCTGAAGCCCTAGCTGGTTTTTTGCAATCAACCTTAATTATTCTAAGCACTTTTTGGATAGTTTGGCATGCCTACCAACACCACCAAATGCTTCAAGAAATAACCCACCATGGCCTAGCACTTTTAGTAATGGCAGCATCCACCATATTAACTTTAGGCCTTGTCATATTTCAGCTCTATACAATTAGACGCACTAATTCAATTGCGGTTAAGGCTGATTTTCTACACTATCAAGCTGATGTACTTAGCAATATAGCAGCAATTATTGCTTTAATTGCTTTATCATGGTTTAAATTTGGTTGGATTGATATTTTATTTGGTGTAGGAATTGCCATGTTTTTACTACACGGTAGCTATGGAATATTAAAACAAAGCTTCAATATATTAATGGACAAAGAACTTGATATAAACACACGTAATGCGATTATTAAAATCATTCAAGATCACCCAAAGGTAATTGAAACTCATGACCTGCGCACCCGCAGCACTGGCCACCGGGACTTTATGCAAGTTCATATTACCCTAGAGCCAACCCTAAGCCTACAGGAAGCCCATATTATAGGTGACGAAGTCGAACACACACTACAAACAAATTACCCTAACTCTGAAATACTAATTCACCTTGACCCAAAGGGTTATACCCCCAACATAACAGAAAGTTAAAAATATGACCCCCGCAGGCCAACTTGCCAGCATTATTGAACTTGTTGAAAAAATTCAGTTGCAACCACAAAAACCTGCCGATGCTGTAATGCAAAGTTATTTTCGCAATCGCCGTTATATTGGCAGTTCAGATCGCCGCGCAATTGGGGACAACGTTTATGGTGTCCTAAGACATTGCCATGGAATCCAAAATGCTTTAACCGTTGTTACACCGCGCTTATTAGTTTTTGGCTACTACCTTTTGGTCAAAGAATCTCCACTAAACGAAGTTGAACAAATGGCAGGACAAGGTTACGGCCCACACCCATTGTCAGATGATGAGTTATTGTTTTTAAGTCAACTTAAAACCTACAACCCATTCGCCATGCCTAAATGGCTAGAAGAAGCAATTGATGATCCAAAATTAATCGCAAGCCTACATGAACAAGCCCCAGTAGATATTCGCATTAATTCTATTAAAAACACCCGTGATTCAGTTTTGAAACAATTAATTGCTGAAGAATTTGACGCAATATCTACCCCACTTAGCCCAGTTGGTATCCGCCTTGGCAAACGCCAACCTCTACATACCCATGACCTGTGGAAATATGGCACATTAGAAGTTCAAGACGAAGCATCACAAATAGTTGGCTTACTGTGCGCTGCCCAACCAGGCATGCAGGTACTTGA
This sequence comes from Alphaproteobacteria bacterium, assembly GCA_947499175.1. GTDB lineage: Bacteria > Pseudomonadota > Alphaproteobacteria > Paracaedibacterales > CAITNM01 > CAITNM01. Next base: position 22,467 of record CANMNU010000003.1, on the reverse strand, counting down.
TTACTGCGCTGGTGCCGGTGGCAAATCTTTAAGTATTGCCGCAAACATGCAAAACAAGGGTAACCTTATTTTAAGCGATATCCACCCCCACCGCCTACAACGCGCCAAAGAACGCCTACGTCGCGCTGGAATCACGAATTACCAATTGAAAGATATCAACCAAGATAACACTTGGTTCAAACGCCAACAAAATCGATTTGACAGAGTTTTGGTTGATGCCCCATGTACAGGTACTGGAACCCTGCGCCGCAATCCTGATTTAAAGAATCGCTTAACCAGAACTGACCTTGAAGAACTAAGCGCTCTACAACGTAAAATTCTAGAACAAGCGCAAAAACTTGTTAAACCCGAAGGCAGATTAATTTATGCAACTTGTTCAGTGCTGCCAGCTGAAAATGATCTACAAGTAGCTTGGTTTTTAAATGCATACCCTGAATTTGAAGCAATCCCTGTAGCAGAAATTTGGCAGGAAACAATTAGCACGACTTGCCCATTTACAAGCACCTCAGCTCAGTTTTTACCACACACTCATGGAACCGATGGTTTTTTTGTAAGTATCTTCAAGCGTAAAAACAAGGAATAATTAATGGAACTTTGTACCTATTTCCGCTCAACTGCTAGCTACCGTGTACGCCTAGTATTAGATTATAAAAAAATAGCATACGAACCACATTACATTAACCTGCGCGCTAATGAGCAAAATCAGACCTACAAAAACATTAATTCTTTCGGAAATGTTCCAGCACTCATAACTGAATCAGGGGTAATTCCACAATCATTAGCAATTATTGAATATATTGAAAAAAAGCACCCCACCCCACCAATTTTTTTAAAGGACCCATTTCAACAATCCCAAGCCATGGCTATTGCCCTATCTATTTGTTGTGATATTCACCCCTTAAATAATTTAAAAATTTTGAATTATTTAACTAAAACTTTAAAAATTAATGAACAGGAAAAAAATGAATGGTACAATCACTGGGTAAACGAAGGCTTTCAACCAATCGAACAAATGCTTCAACAAACAGCTGGTGATTTTTGCATAGGCAATACCATTTCAATAGCCGATATTTGCCTAATCCCCCAGGTTTACAATGCCCATCGTTTTAATGTTGATATGTCAAATTACCCAATAATCTCCCATATCAACCAAGCATTTCTTAGTCTTGAATGGGCAAAACAGGCGTTCCCCGAAGAACAAGGTGATTCCTGTAGTTAACCAAAACCTGCTGTCACTAAACAAACTTAGAAAGCGCATGCAATATCATTATATAAAACCTAAAAAAAACCAGCCCAAAAGGCTGGTTTTTCTTGCTTCAAAAAACTAGCAATTATCTGCGGTCACCAAACAAACGTAGCATATGCAAGAACATGTTTAAGAAATCCATGTAAAGATTTAAAGCACCAAACAAAGCTTTCTTACCAGCTGTATCGCTATCATCGTTTGCGTAATAGTTTTCCTTAATCATTTGCGTATCATAAGCTGTAAGACCCGTAAAAATTAGCACAGCTAGTACAGAAATAGCAAATTGCATTGGTCCACTGTGCAAGAACAAGTTAACTACGCTTGCAATAATAATACCAAGCAACCCCATGAACAAAAATGAACCAAACTTACTAAGGTCACGCTGGGTTGTATAACCATAAAGGCTAGTACCAGCAAACATTCCAGCTGTTATAAAGAAAACCTTGGCAATGCTTTGATTGGTATAAATTATAAAAATGCTAGCAATCGAAAGCCCCATTGTTCCAGCAAAAGCCCAGAAAAGCGTTTGCGCACTAGAAAAAGTCATACGACCGATACGGGCACTTAAAAACATAACCATAATAAACGGCGCAAACAGTACAACATAATAAAACGGTGTGCTAAAGAGAAAGCTCATCATTTCTGGCGATTGTGCAGTCAAGTAAGCAGTTAAACCTGTAATACTCAAGCCAAGCGCCATTAAGTTATAAACACGTTGCATGTGTGCACGTAATCCAGCATCTATCTCTAAAGAACTAGCTGAACTACGGGTAATTGGATCAAAACTATTGGACATAACATCCTCCTCCTCATTGTAATTTAACTATAGCACATTTTTAATAATGAATAGAAAGAAAATCATTTTGCTATCGTTTTAAGCCACAGTTGATTTCTCAACAACATCAGCGCCACGTAAAGCCATTAAAACAATTGCAACTGGAAAAAACAAAATAGCCCAAAAAATCACCCAAAACCAGGAACCGCGATAACTTAAACAAAAAGAACTATTGTTTTTTACAAATCTGCCATTCTTTACAAATAAAAATACCCCAAGAGGTGGCCAAAAAATAGCAAATACAATTAACCAAAATATACTACCTATATAGCTTAAGGGATACACATGTCTATTATTCACAATATTCATAAAATAACCCTTTCAATTCTTGATAGAGATTCTTCCCTACCTAAAATTGCCATTACTTCAAATAGGCTTGGCGAAACCACCCTGCCTGTAATTGCCACCCGAAGTGGTGCTGCAACCTGCCCAAGCTTAACCTTCGCTGTATCAGCAAAATTACGTAAAGTAACTTCAAGTGCCGACTCATTAAAATCAACAGAATTCAAATTCTGTTGTAAATTTTTAAGCAAAGCCAAATTTTCATTACCAAGCATTGCTTGAGCTTTTTCATCTCTATCAAATGGACGCACATAAATTAGGGAACTATCAGCTAATTCCACAATAGTTTTAGCACGCTCTTTTAGGCCATTCATGCCTTTTAAAATATGGTCAGATTCAAGTGGAGTAACGGTACGCTCAAGCATACTTTCTATAATTGGCAAGCATAAATCAAACAATCGTTGATTATCAGCCTGGCGAATATAATGCCCATTAAGATTATTTAGTTTTATAATATCAAAGCGAGCTGGTGACCTGCCGATACCTTCAAGAGTGAACCACTTAATAGCTTGTTCTTCGCTAATAATTTCATCATCTCCATGGCCCCAACCTAGGCGTAGCAAATAATTTTTCATAGCTTCAGCCAAGTAACCTTGGTCCTGATAAGCATCAGCCCCTGTAGCCCCGTGACGTTTTGATAATTTAGCGCCATCAGCCCCGTGAATTAAAGGAATGTGGGCAAATTCTGGAACATCCCAGCCAAGTGCTTTATAAATATGATGCTGACGAAAAGAATTAGTTAGATGATCATCACCGCGAATAATATGGGTTATTTTCATATCGTGGTCATCAACCACAACTGATAACATGTATGTAGGCGTACCATCAGCACGTAACAAGACCATATCATCAAGTTGGCTATTTTTTACAGTGACAGTACCCTGCACATGGTCAGAAATTGTTACATAACCAGTTTGCGGTGATTTAAAACGGATAACAGGTTTTATGCCAACAGGCGCCGTTTGGTCACTATCTCTCCACATACCGTTATAACGTGGTGGCCTGCCATTTGCTGCAGATTCTTCGCGCATAGCCTGAAGTTCTTCAGGTGAACAGTAGCAATAGTAAGCCTTACCTTCATTTAATAGTTGATTAGCAATTTCAGCATGGCGCTTATAGCGAGAAAATTGAAATACTGGCTCTTCATCAGCTTCAATTCCCAACCACTTTAAACTTTTAAAAATTGCATCTACAGCTTCAGGGGTTGAACGTTCCCTATCAGTATCTTCAACACGTAGCAAATATTTACCATTATGGTGTTTAGCAAATAAATAGTTAAACAAAGCAGTGCGGGCACTGCCAATATGTAGGAATCCAGTGGGTGATGGTGCAAAACGAACGCGAACTGTCATTTGCTATCCTCATCCTTCATACCATCTTTAAAGGCTTTAACCCCTTTAGCAAGATCACGCATAATCTGGGGAATTTTACCTGCCCCAAACAATACCAACACAATTAATAATACAATAACTAAATGACTGGTGCTTAAGCCCATATTTTTGCCCACATTCTGCCTGATAATTAGATAAAATGTACACCCAAAAAATACGTAAAGTCAAAAAAATCCTAGCCAGCATTTTTTAAAAACTGTCCAGTACAAGTAATACTTAATCAAACCTGGGTAAATGATACATTGAATAAGTGGCTGGGGGACCTGGATTCGAACCAGAGTTGCCCGGTCCAGAGCCGGGAGTTCTACCGCTAAACTATCCCCCACCAACACGTCTTTTAAGTACTACCACAACCCACGGATAAAGTGTAAGGTGTAAAAAAAGCAATTACATAAAGAAATGCAAAAATGCCAGAATATGATGCTCAAAATACACACTCGGAGGGAATCCGACCTCTAGAATGTGACAGTCACCACCCGATTATTGCTGCAATTGATTTGGGTACTAATTCTTGCAGATTGTTAGTAGCACGCGTTAACGTGGCAGGAGTGCGTACTAATTATTTTCGCAGCCGACCGAAATCTTTAGCATGGAAAGTGGTTGATTCATTTGCTAAAGTTGTTCGTTTAGGCGAAGGGCTGCACGCAAATAATGAGCTCTCTGATGAGGCTATGGAAAGGGCAATGGAAGCCCTAGCAATTTGTCGCAAAAAGCTTGATCGTTATAAATTATACAGTATGCGAGCGGTCGCTACAGAAGCATGCCGCAGAGCAACTAATAATCATATTTTAGTAGCCAGAGCAAAAAACGAACTTAACCTTGATATTGAAATCATTGATTCTGATGAAGAAGCAAGCCTAGCCCTAAAAGGCTGTTCGGCCATGTTAAGCCCGTATGTTCCCTACGGTGTAGTTTTTGACATTGGCGGCGGCAGCACCGAAGTTATATTGGTTAAATTAAAAAAAGATGGTAAACGACGCCCAGGTTATGCAGTACCTTTTGACATTATTGATTCCATTTCAGTACCTTATGGGGTAGTAACTACATCTGAAGAGTTTGAAACTGGTGATGAAGCAGAGGGACACACCAAACTGCAAAACATTATTTTAAACGGATTAAAAGAATTTGTTGCTAAAAACAATATTTTAGAATTAATTGAACGAGACGAATTACAGGTAACTGGAAGCTCAGGCACAGTCACGACACTTGCTGCTTTTCACCTTGGGTTAGCTCAATATGAACGACGCTTGGTTGATGGCATGACTATTGATTATCACGATTTATATGTAGTAATTAATAAGATTTTAAATATGACGCGAGATGAACGCCTACTACAGTCAAACATTGGCTTTGGCCGCGTTGATTACGTTTTAACCGGATCAAACATTTTAAAAGCTATTTGTGATGCCTTGCCAGTTAAGAGCATGCGTATTGCTGACCGTGGCGTACGCGAAGGAATTTTAATAGACTTGATGTTAGAAGCTATCAGGATATAACACTATGAAATTTATTAAAGCACATGGGCTCGGTAACGATTTTGTAATGCTGGTTGATACTAATGTACCACACAGCGACTTAAGTAACTTAAGCAGAAAATTAGCAGACCGGCGCTATGGTATTGGCTGTGACCAAATCATAGTTTCCCAAGAAACAGACGGTATTATAAAGGTACGTTTTTTTAATGGCGATGGTTCTGAAGCAGAAAGCTGCGGTAATGGTAGTCGCTGCATTGCAAAGTATCTAATGCAGCAAAAACAAACAAAAACAGTTACCTTTGAAACTATCGGTGGTCGTTTAAATTGCAAGTTAAATGACGACGGAATGGTTACAGTGGAAATGCCTACTCCTATTATTGAAGTATTTGGTGGATCACAAGGATTAGGACACCTGTCTACACCTGATGCAGTATCTGTTATAGTCGGTAACCCACACCTGGTATGCTTTGTTGATGATGTTTCACTTGTAGAACACTACGGTGAAGGTTTAGAAAACCATCCATCCTTCCCCTTACGCACCAATGTTGATTTTGTAAAAATTCTTGATTCAAATCATATAGAGTTAAAAGTATGGGAACGCGGTTCAGGAATAACCCCTGCTTGCGGTTCAGGTGCTTGCGCTGCAATGGTTGCAAGCTTCACCCATAACAAGGTTACTGACTTTGTTAAAGTTTCCCAAGCAGGCGGCGACCTTTGGATTAGATTTGAGAATAAAAAATTATTTATGACAGGTCCGGCAGTAATTGTGTTTAGCGGCAAAATTAATATTTTTCACCATGAAAATCATTAAAGACACTTAGCGATTTTCATGGTAATTTTTGGAAAAATTGCGTATTATTAAAGAAAATACATAAAGTTATTTAGTGATTTTCATGGAAAGAATTCGCGAACGCTACCTTAAGAGCATTGTTTTAGATTTTGAAATTGTGCCTATTTGTGCCCTTTTAGGACCGCGTCAATGTGGAAAGACTACATTAGCACGCCAGTTTGCAAAAACATATCAAGGGCCAGTTCATTATTTTGATTTGGAAGATTACACTGATCTTGCACGCTTAACCAATCCTAAGTTTGCCTTAGAACATTTAGAAGGGTTAATAATTATTGACGAAGTGCAGCGTAAGCCAGAACTATTTCCATATTTACGCGTTCTAGCCGACAGGCCAAATACAAAAACAAAGTTTTTAATATTAGGAAGTGCCTCACGTGATTTGTTGCAACAAAGTTCAGAAACTCTAGCAGGTAGATTATCATATATCGCTGTTTCTCCTTTTTTACTTGAAGAAGTTGGAAACCAAAAAACTTTGTGGAACCGTGGTGGTTTCCCGAAATCATTCCTTGCTGAGTCAGACACATTAAGTGCTCGCTGGCGCCAAATTTATATGCAAACGTATTTTGAAAGAGACCTGGCCTATCTAGGGTTAAATTTGCCACCGCAACGAATTTTAAAATTATGGGCAATGCTTGCGCAGTATCAAGCATGCACAATTAATTACACGCATATGGCGCAGTTTATGGAAATTTCTGTACCTACCATTAAAAACTATCTAGGCTTACTTGAAGGTACTTTCATGATAAGAACACTTGCTCCATGGCATGAAAATCTAGGAAAACGATTGGTAAAAACGCCAAAATTATACGTACGTGATTCAGGAATTTACCATCAACTTTTAAATATTCAAACCTATGAGCAACTGATACTTAATACCCACGTTGGCTTTTCCTGGGAAGCTTTTGCCATTGAAGAAATAACCCAGTCACTAAATCTGCGCAATGAAGAGTGTTATTTTTGGGCAACCCATCAAGAAGCTGAGCTGGATTTATTTGTTATTTTAAATGGCAAACGCATTGGCTTTGAATTTAAAACAAACGATCAGCCAAGCATTACTAAATCTATGCATATCGCTATGAATTCTTTGAAATTAGAGCATTTGTACATAGTGACTCCTAATGAAAAAAGCTTTCCTTTGGAAAGTAAGGTAAGTGTTTTAGCTTTAAAAGATTGTAATTTGATTCTTTAGACACGTTAAACATAGCACTAGATCATTCACAAACTTCTGCTAGATTACCCGCCACTGCACTGCTATAATTGTCCAATATTTCTAAAATTGCCGTCGTTTTATGAAAAGTTCATTTTTGCAAAGCCTGCACACAAAAGGTTTACTATTTCAGGCAACCGATATTGAAGTACTAGATGAATTATTTCAAAAAAAAGAACCTGTAGCTGCATATATAGGCTTTGACCCAACTGCAAATAGTTTACACGTAGGCAACCTTAGTCAAATTATGATACTTCGTTTGTTACAAAAACATGGGCACAAACCAATTGTGCTTATTGGTAGTGCAACAGCCCAAGTTGGTGACCCTTCCGGCAAGGAAGAAATGCGGCAATTTAATGATACTGAAACCATTACTAAAAATATTGCTGGAATCAAAAATAGCTTTTCAAAATTCTTAAAGTTTGGAGACGGCCCAACTGATGCAATTTTGGTAAATAATGCAGATTGGCTGCTTAAAATTAATTACATAGATTTTTTAAGAGATTTTGGCCGCCACTTTTCAATAAATCGAATGTTAGGATTTGACAGCGTTAAAACCAGACTTGAACGCGAACAAAATTTATCGTTCCTAGAGTTTAACTATATGCTACTACAAGCATACGATTTTATGGAATTATTTAAAAAATACAACTGCGTACTACAATTAGGTGGTTCCGACCAATGGGGCAATATAGTTAATGGCGTTGAATTAACTCGTAAAGTTTTAGGAAAAACAGTTTTTGGTTTAACAAGTCCTTTGATCACTAACTCAAGTGGTGCAAAAATGGGTAAAACCGCTAAAGGCGCCGTATGGTTAAATGAAGATCGACTAAATGCTTTTGAATATTGGCAGTTTTGGCGAAACACTGACGACGCTGATGTAATTTGGTACTTAAAAATTTTTACTGATTTCACAACCGATGAAATTGGCAAATTTGCCCAACTTAAAGATTCCGCAATTAATGAAGCAAAAATTGCATTAGCAGATGCGGCAACCGCTATGTGCCACGGAAAATCAGTACTTAATGAAATTCACCGACAAGCGCAAGCGGCTTTTGGCGCCGGTAGTGACGAAAATTTACCAACTCGTTGGGTAGAGGAAGTGCTAATCGATATACCAACCCTTGAAACCTTATTGGTAGCCTGCGGGCTATGTGCCAGTAAAGGTGAAGCTAAACGACTAGCACAAGGTGGTGGCCTGCGGGTTAACGGTGACCAGGTGATGGATGCACGCCAAGAAATTGATTGTCAATCTTTGCGCTTGCATCCGTTAAAAATTTCCTTAGGTAAAAAACAACACTGTTTAGTGCAAATTAAATAGTAGTTAAATACACTAAGCACCTTCGCAATTAACAATTTCTATTGCGTGCACGCCACTGCCAACTACAGTTTGTATAACTGGCAACTCTGCAATTGCACGCAGTATTCCAAGATATGCACCCTGGGCACAGGCTGGCTTATTTACTTCATCAGGATCAATTAAATTAGTATTATGCCCGCGCATAGCCATAAATAATGCTTCAATAATTGAATTAAGATTATTATTTAAATACGCAAAATATGATTTTGCAAATTTATCAACACACTTGAGTGGCAGCACCAAATTATCGCTAGTGCCATTTATTAATTGCACTAGTCCATTTACAATAGGTTCATCCCAAGCGTTTTGATGCTTAAAATTTTCCACCAACCACGCTTTTGTAAAATGGCTAATATCAGTTTCTGCAGTCATCAATTCATAAGCTAAAACAAATAATTGGCGAATGTTTGGCATTTCTGTCATAGAATAATTTTGGTAATCAACCACACTAGAAATACGGTGGCGCTCAATATCAGCATCACCAGCTAATAACATTAACGCCCTTTGCGCTTGCTTAACCCTAAATTTTGCATGCTTAACGGCAACGAAATCACCAATAACTTGAAGGTGATAATTTAAAATTGGAAATATTTCATTAAATCTAGCATTAGCAGATTCTATTGTTGGCGGTAAAAATTTTTCTATTAATTCTGCCGTTTCTGGAACATTAAGCATTTGTCTATATGCTGAAATGGCTAATGGGCTATCATTTACTATTGCCTCATGATCCTCAATATCAATTACTATAAAAAGTTCACGTACATATGGTGCCAGTAACCTAATTATTTCAACATAATCACTTGATACCGCCTCCTCAAAGGAATCGCCAATAGCATGCTCATCAGGACTAATCCCCCCAACATGTGAGATTAATAAATATTCAACAATACGCGGCTGTCTTCGCATGGTTGCGAACCCTAAGGCATTATTAACTCCCAATTGATCAGGTCCTACGCGACCTGCTTGAGGTGTCGTTAAAAATTCAACAACCCTTAAAAAACCTTGTGTAGCTGCGTGTGCTAATGTTCCATTGACTCTATCCTGTTCTAGCCTTCTTTGGTTTTCATGGCGCAATAACACACCATTGTTTTGCAAATTTGCTAGAATACCTTGTTCTTCCCTACCTATTACATAGAAATGTGGCCCTAAGGGCAACTCTTCACTGGCTATAATTAATTTAACGCTCAAATATAAAACCCATAAACTAAGTATTTGTATTTTAGCCATGATTAGCCCAGAAATATCACACCATACTTAGGATATTAAAAAGTAGTTAATATAGCGTTAAATAACAGGGGTTAGCCAAATAAGTGAATTTTAGGTAAAGTATCACGCTTACACCCGTAACCATACCACTTATATACTACAGCGTAATCTATCTGAAAAAAAGTATAGCTGATGAAGTTATTGGCCTCTTTAACTAAAAGTCAACGTGAAGCTGTTGGGCTTTTACAAATTGGTACATTTCTTGAATATTTTGACCTAATGCTCTATGTGCATTTAGCCGTGCTGCTTAATGAATTATTTTTTCCCAAAACCGACCCAAAAACAGCTGCATTGCTTTCAGCATTTGCATTTTGTTCAACTTATGTTCTTAGACCATTTGGTGCCCTATTTTTTGGTTATATTGGTGATAACCTTGGACGCAAAACAGCAATTATCCTTTCCACTTCCCTAATGGCAGTTGCATGTTTTTTCATGAGCATTCTGCCAACCTATGCCGAGGTTGGTATTTTTGCAAGTGTTGCAATGATTACCTGCAGAGTATTACAAGGTTTTTCAGCAACTGGAGAAGTTATTGGTGCAGAAATTTACCTTTCCGAGATATTAAAACCACCAGCATCTTACCAATTAGTTTCTTGGGTAGTGGAGCTATGCACTTTAGGTAGCTTCGCTTCATTATTGGCTGCAAGTTTAGTTTTCAAGTGTAATGCTAGTTGGCGCACAGTATTTATTTTAGGTGGAATGATTGCCATTTCTGGTGCTGTAGCAAGACGAAGGTTGAGAGAGACTCCTGACTTTTTAAAAAGTAAAATACTCAAACACAAAGTTAAAGCAGAGCCACCAGTAATTTCAAGAAGTACCTCATTAGCATACTTCCTGATTTATTCAGGGTATCCTTTATGCTTTTATCTAATTTATATTTATAGCGCGGACATTTTAAAACATTCAATGCATTACACAGCAACGCAAGTAATTGACCACAACCTTCTGTTAACCCTTTTAAGCTTTGTAATTGGAGTCAGCATAATATTTTTGGCCAAAAACGTTTATCCATTAAAAATAGTCAGAATTAGAGGATACCTAGCATTGCTTACGTTATTAGTTATACCGTTGCTACCACTCACAAATATCTACGTATTAACCACAGCGCAAGTTTTATTGAGCCTTTTCGCACTTGGCACAATACCTGCAATTCCAATATTTTTCAAACATTTCCCAACCCATAAAAGATTTACCTATAGCAGCGTTATATATGCTTTATCACGCGCATTTATGTACGTATTTACCTCATTTGGGTTAGTTTACCTAACTGAACTATTAGGGTTTTATGGTCTATGGATAATTGCATTACCAGTTGCAGCCGGCTTCATATGGGGGGTTAGTCACTTTGAAAAATTAGAAGATGTTCAAAAAGTTGAGACAAAAATACCAATGGCCATAGCTGCATGAAGAGCTATCTAAAAATTTTAATGTCTGTTATTTGCTCACACCAAATTGGTATGCTAGTTTTAAGGCAGCATCGCCATAAGGTTAAAAATGCAAGTACGACAAATTCAGCAGCGCTTAAGCTTGACTGGGCGTTATGCTTCAGCCTTATACCGTGAAGCTAGCGCAACCCAACAATTTGAAGTAATAACCCATGACATTGCTAAATTTAAAGAGTTGCTAAATGCTAGCGATGAGCTAGCAACCTTACTTAAAAGCCAATTGCTACTACCCAAAATTGCCATAGCTATTTTTTCAGATTTAGAAAAAATTATTAGTTTATCTGAAACTTTTTTGAACTTCCTAAGGGTTATTGCAAAAAACAGACGACTTAAATTTTTAACAGAAATTTTTGAATCATTTACAGCTATTGTTGATGACGCTTCAAATACAGTTCCTGTTAAAATTGAAATGGTAAAAATTGATAAATCGCATGCTAGTGTTATTGAACAAATGATTTCAAGCCAATATCCTTTAAAAAATCTTAAATACTCGTATTTAGAAGTTCCAGAACTTTTAGGCGGATTTAGGGTCTTTATCAATGAGCAATGCTTAGACTATAGTCTAATAAGTCGCCTGAATCGTCTGCGTTATCAATTAAAAGAGGCTTAAAGTTTATGAAAAATCGCGCTACTGAAATTAGCGAAATAATTAGAAAAAATCTTCATCATAGTGATAAAGCATTTGATAACCATGAAGTTGGCACAGTAATTTCAGTTGGTGATGGAATAGCCAGAATTTATGGACTTGATAACATACAAGCAGGTGAATGGGTTGACATTATCACAAACGATGGTACACCAGTGCGTGGCATTGCAGAAAATCTAGAAGTTGACCACGTTGGAGTCGTAATTGTGGGTAATGACCAAATGATCAAAGAAGGTGATCAAGCACGCCGTACTCACCAAATTGTTAACGTGAATGTTGGCAAAGGTTTGTTAGGTAGAGTCGTTGATGCTTTAGGTAACCCAATTGATGGCCTTGGACCATTAGACAACGTAACCTTAATGCCTGTTGAACGTAAGGCACCAGGAATTATCGCCCGCAAATCAGTACATGAACCAGTACAAACAGGAATCACCGCAATTGATGCTTTAGTACCAATTGGTAGAGGACAACGAGAATTAATTATTGGAGACCGTCAAACTGGCAAAACCACAATTGCTGTAGACACCATTTTAAACCAACGAGAAATTAACAAAAATGCCGATCCTAAAAAGCATTTGTACTGTATTTATGTGGCTATTGGCCAAAAACGCTCATCAGTTGCACACCTTGTAAAAAATTTACAAGAACACGGCGCCATGGAATACACAATTGTAGTAGCAGCAACAGCTTCTGACCCTGCCCCACTGCAATATTTAGCCCCATATACCGCTTGTGCAATGGGCGAATATTTTCGTGACAATGGAATGCACGCTTTAATTATTTACGATGATCTTTCCAAGCATGCTGTGGCGTATCGACAAATGTCATTATTGCTACGCCGCCCCCCTGGACGCGAAGCATACCCAGGCGATGTGTTTTATTTACACTCACGGTTATTGGAACGCGCATCGAAGTTAAATGATTCTTTGGGCGGCGGCTCACTTACCGCATTGCCAATCATTGAAACCCAGGCCGGTGACGTAGCAGCATACATTCCAACTAACGTAATTTCCATTACTGATGGACAAATATTTTTAGAAACTGAATTGTTTCACCAGGGAATTCGCCCTGCAATTAACGTAGGCCTTTCAGTTAGCCGTGTAGGTTCTGCAGCACAAACCAAAGCCATGAAAAGTGTTGCTGGAAAAATTAAATTAGAACTAGCACAATATCGTGAAATGCTTTCTTTTTCACAATTTGCCAGTGATCTAGATGAAAGTACCCAAGCACTTTTAGCCCATGGAGCCAAGCTTACAGAATTGCTAAAACAACCACAGCAAAAGCCTTATTCGCTTGCACAAGAGGTAGTTATGCTGTTTGCAGCAGTTCGTGGTTTCTTAGACAAAGTCACCGTACCACGTGTAATTGAATTTGCTAAAGAATACTTGCATTTACTAGAAACACAAGAAGCAGAATTAATGATGGCAATCAATGAAACTGGAATTTTAAGCCCAAAGCATGAAGAAAAATTAAAAAGTTTCCTTACTGATTTTATAGGTCGTTTCAACCATGAGCTTAAAAGAACTGCGTAGACGCATAGCAAGCGTTAAGTCAACGCAAAAAATCACCTCAGCAATGAAAATGGTGGCCTCGGCCAAATTACGACGTTTGCAAGAACGCGTGCTATTTGGTAACAATTTTTTGAAATCTTTGCATAATATTGGCTGTAGTTTGAGGCAATCTCAAAATGATGCTGAAACCATAAATACTTGGCTAACCCCTGATGGCAAGCATGACTTAATCATTATTTTTGGGGCTGAAAATGTTTTATGTGGTGGTTTTCATGGACACCAAATGCGACAAATAAATAATGTAATTGATGAAAACCCAGATGCCAAGTTACTAGTATTTGGCACAAAAGCTGTAGATGCTTTAAAAGCCCATAAAAATAAAATTCTACCAATGAATTTAGATTTAAAACACCCTAAAATGCAAAATTTTTTTAGCATTGCTAAAAAACTTGAATTATTAAAAACAAAAAAGGAAATTAGTCGTATTCAAGTAATAGGATCAGCTTTTAAAAATATTTTATCACAAAAACCTTACTGTAAAATTTTGTGCCCTTTTGAATTCACTGATCATTCGACTAGATCGCCACGACCCGTTGGGTCTCGCGATAACAGTCCAGTAGAAAGCTCGTCATTGCGAGCTCCAGGGGAGCGTGGCAATCCATATCCAGCTGACACAAGCATTTTTGAACCATCTATAGATGTATTCTTGCCATATTTTTTCACCCAATATTTAGCCGTTAGTTTGCACCAATGTTGGCTTGAAACCCTAGCAGGAGAAATGGCTTCACGCATGACAGCAATGGATAACGCCACCCGTAACGCCAAAGACATGATTAGTGATTTAAGCTTGGTGTACAACCGCACACGCCAGGCCAAAATCACCACTGAATTAACCGAAATTATTGCAGGATCACAAGGAGCATAACCATGACCACCCAAACCAAAGGCCACATTTCACAAATTATGGGTGCAGTAATTGACGTTTACTTTGATCATCACTTACCGCCAATTTTGAACGCCTTAGAAGTGCAATTTAAAGATGGTAAGCATGATGGCAAATTAATTTTGGAAGTTGCCCAACACCTTGGTGAAGGCACAGTACGTACAATTGCAATGGATGCAACTGCTGGCCTTTATAGAGGGCAAGATGTAATCGATACCGGATCACCAATTTGTGTGCCGGTTGGCCCGCAAACCCTAGGCCGCATTATGAATGTAATTGGTGAACCGATCGATGAACGTGGCCCAATTAAAACTTTAAGAGTGGCCCCAATTCACCGGGAAGCCCCAGAATTTATTGAACAATCACCAGCAACAGAAATTTTAACCACAGGTATTAAGGTAATCGACCTATTAACCCCCTATCCCAAGGGCGGAAAAATTGGCCTATTCGGTGGTGCAGGAGTTGGGAAGACCGTATTAATTATGGAATTAATCAACAATATTGCCAAAGCTCACGGCGGCTATTCTGTATTTGCAGGTGTTGGTGAACGCACCCGCGAAGGCAATGATCTTTACCATGAAATGATCGATTCGGGTGTAATTAAACTTGATGGTGATGGTTCCAAAGCAGCGTTGGTTTACGGCCAAATGAATGAACCACCAGGAGCCCGTGCTAGGGTTGCTTTATCAGGACTAACTGTCGCCGAATACTTTAGAGATTCTGAAGGCAAAGACGTATTATTTTTTATTGATAATATTTTCCGCTTTACCCAAGCCGGAGCAGAAGTTTCAGCATTGCTTGGGCGTATGCCATCAGCAGTTGGCTATCAGCCCACCCTAAGTAGTGAAATGGGTAACCTGCAAGAACGCATCACATCAACCAATAAAGGTTCAATTACATCTGTCCAGGCGATTTATGTACCTGCAGATGACTTGACCGACCCTGCCCCTGCAGCATCATTTGCGCATTTAGACGCTACAACCGTTCTTAACCGCAGCATTGCAGAACTTGGTATATACCCTGCCGTTGACCCTTTAGATTCAACATCACGTATTTTGTCAGCAGAAATTGTTGGCGAAGAACATTATCAAGTAGCACGCGATGTCCAAAAAATCTTGCAAACTTACAAATCATTGCAAGATATCATTGCAATTTTAGGTATGGATGAATTGTCACCTGAAGATAAGTTAATTGTATCACGTGCCCGCAAAATTCAGCGTTTCCTTTCCCAGCCGTTCCATGTGGCAGAAGTATTTACAGGATCCCCTGGCAAGCTAGTATCATTGACTGACACTATAAAAGGATTTAAAGGCATTTGTGCTGGTGATTATGACCACGTACCAGAAGCAGCATTTTATATGATTGGTAGCATTGATGAAGCCCTGGCAAAAACGAAGGCATCATAAGAAGGCAGCGTAATTGCTGCCAACCTATTATTGTTCAATTTTAAAAATTATCTTCCATCTGGTAAATGTTTTAACTCTTCAGTTTTTCCATAAGCTCTTGAACGAAATATTACTCTTGTAAGTGAAGTTGGATTACCTAACGCTGCATTACTACCCATAATTGTTTCTGTAATTTTTGGTTTTTTTGCCATAAAAGCCCCTCCTGCAACCAAATCAACATCTTCACTAGGACAATAAACTGCCAAGTGCCTAACAATACCTAAATGTCCTTTTTCTGCTGCATCATTTAATTTTTTAACAAGTGACAGTGCATCTATACTATTTTCACTAATGGCAAAAATTATATCTTGCAAATTCTCACGCTCTTCATCGCTCATTGTATAACTATCCCTAAGACTTTTAGCGAGAGTAAACCTATTAACTGATGGCGCTTCACTCTCCTCAAGACCAATTATTGGGCCATACACACGAATTATTTTATCATATTTTATAACCTTTGATTCTAACTCTGCCCTTAAACCGTCACCAGCAATAACTGTGGTGCCAAAAATTAAATTTAATGCACATATTTTTAAAAATTGTAATTTAGTCATGATTCCTCCAGAAATATTACTTTAGTTCATCCATTTCAAGCACTATGCAGCTTACTCTAAAAAAGTCACCGCAAATATCACCTTGTGATTTACTATGCCATAATTAGTACATTCCAAGTATCCAACTTAAGACCTTACTTAACGGTAAAATAATTTTTACCTTAAACCTAGTGTTTTGTTTCTGTTATAAAAAATATAGATAAAAGCTTAGTCAAATACTTACAAAATAGTCTAATTGCCATTTTTGAGTTTTTGAGCTTACTTACAGTCAAATCCCATGGTGGATAAACGCGATAAGATTTAGATCTTCAAGCTTCTCTTCCATTTTATTAACACTTCTTTTTAGTTAGGCTTTCTTTCGTAGATCAAAGCAAGAAAAATTTTACAACAAACTTAACGACTTATTAACTAATATCCAGTATAAATAGTATTATTGAAACTATATTTTATTTAATTTTGTATGCAAAAACATCTTTCTATTTTAATATTAGTATTACTTTCAACTAATTTAAAAGCTTCAAATCAACAAGATCAAATACTGGAACAGCTTTTGGAAAATTCTGAGACCAAGCGGCAATATCCAGCACTTACAGCAAACGAGGTAACAGCACTACTTGATACACCAATAACTTTTGGTTACATAGCTTTGCAGGAAGGCACCACTATTTTTGGCCGCTCTATACAAATAGCTACTGCGAGTAAGTGGGCACACATAACATTAATTTTATGCGATCCCAATAAAATTTCTAATAATCCAAGCTTATCTGATCAAAAAAACTGGTACTGCTTCCAAGCTTACGCTGGTCATGAATCTCATATTATCCCTTGGAAAAAATATATTGTATTAGAGCCTGGTTACACTGTTGTCCGCCCCATCATGTATGATGGCAATACAGCAGACAGACCAGAGTTTAAAGAATTTATAAGAAAGTATATAGGCAAACCTTATAAAAGTAGTAGCATTGAGCTATGCTTATCTGCTTGCAGATCAAATACCAAGCACGATCCTCAGTCACTGTTTTGCAGTGAATTAGTTGCACTTACCTTGCAAGATTCAGGACTAGCAAATCTAGATATGCTTGCAAACAATTATGTGCCAGCAGATTTTTCTATGCAAAGTTCAAAGCCAGTAAAATTAATCGGTGCAAATCTAGGTGACGAAATAGCAGTTTTTGCATTAAATAAAGGGGTTTACGGGAAAACTGTTGATAAATTTATTAATATGTTGTCGCATATACGAACATACTTTAGTTCAAGGCCATGATTCTTGTAGTAAAATCTTAGATTTCTTGTCACCGTAAACTTTCTAAAAACCCCTGTAACATGTAAGAAGCAGCCATTTTATCAACCACTTCTTTTTGGCGCTTGCGTGAAAGGTCTGCTTCAATCATTGTGCGGTGCACAGCCATGGTAGAAAGTCGTTCATCCCAAATACAAACCGGTAATTCACATTGCTTAAGTAATTTTTTAACAAAGGCCGCAACCGCTTCACATTGGGGGCCAACTGTACCATTCATATTAACAGGCCAACCAATAACCAGCCCAACAATTGTTTCACTTTTCACTAAAGCCCTAAATTGCTGCAACAAATCGGCCTGACTAAAAGTCTTGTAGGGTGTTGCTATAGTCCAGGTAAAATCACTAAGACTAACACCCACATGCTTTTGACCGTAATCAATACCAATTAGTCGGCATCTTTGATTTTTTAAAGCTAAAATTTCACTTGAAATAGTAATCTGCAAAATATTACCTAGGAAGACTTCACAAAAAAGCCACGGGTTTCAGCGCGTTCACCAATATGTTTTCTACCACGTTTTTTAGCCAACTGAATCTGCTTTTGGCGCTCCCCTACCCGCTCATAATGCTGTGCGCCATAGGTATTATGGCAATGGTGACAATGCACACCTTCCAAATAATGTGGTGATAATTTATCATTAGTACTAACCGGCATACGACAGCCATGACATAAATCATGAGTACCAAACTCTAAACCATGTTTAACAGCCACTCGTTGGTCAAAAACAAAGCACTCACCTTGCCACATACTTTGCTCAGCAGGCACTTCTTCCAAATATTTTAAAATTCCACCCTTAAGGTGATAAACTTCATTAAACCCAAGCGCCTTTAGGTAAGCTGTGGAACGTTCACAACGAATACCACCAGTACAATACATAGCTATTGGCTTTTCCTTATGATCCATCAAATTTTCTTCAGTATACTTCACAAATTCACGAAATGAATCTGTTTGGGGATTCACAGCATTTTTAAATGAACCAATCATCACTTCATAATCGTTACGAGTATCAATCGTTATTACATCCGGCCTTGAAATTAAATCATTCCAATCTTTAGGCTGCACGTAAGTACCAACCATCTGCAATGGATCTGCAGCCGGAGCACCTAAAGTGACTATTTCTTTTTTCAATTTAATTTTCAGGCGCATGAATGGCATCGTTGGAGCAGATGATTCCTTGTATTCCAAATTATCAAACAGCCCAATAGCCTTAAGGTAAGCAACAACGGCATCGATTCCTTCGCGAGTACCCGCAATCGTACCATTAATGCCTTCTTCAGCTAATAGTATTGTGCCCTTCACCCCATGGGTTTTACAAAATGCAATCAATGGCGCCTGCTGATTCATATAATCAGGGAACTTTGCAAATTGGTAAAGGGCCGCAACGACTATCACATCGCCTCCTGATTTTTCTTTAAAATACGAACAACCTCATCAAGCTCAGATTGTGAACAAAAACCAAGTTGTACAGGATTACGTGGCTTAATATTATGGGCATTCCAATGGCTTTTATTACGCACAGCATCAATCGTTGGCTTTGTTGTCCCCACCAACCTTGAAATTTGATTATCATTTAAATCAGGGTAATACTTAATTAACCAAGCGATCGCATCAGGTCGTTCCTGGCGCTTAGCCAAAGGTGTGTAACGTGTACGTTTTTTACCCAAAACGCTATCTGCAGAAACAGCTGCAGATATTTGCAATACTAAATTAGCATCCTTTTCGCAACGATGAATTTCTTCCAAAGTTAATTGGCCAGAGGCAATTGGATCAAAACCAACCATACCATGTGTCGACTCACTATCAGCCAAATTTTGTAATTCAAGCATATGCAAGCCACAAAACTTTGCGATTTGCTGAAATGAAAGAGATGTATTTTCAATAAGCCATACTGAAGTTGCCTTCGGCATCAATGGAGCAGTCATAATTTTCTACCTTATTTAAACTTGAACTTATTCAGCTCAATGTTGTTTCTTACTTTTATAGCCCATTATGACAATAAGAACCAGCAAAGAAAAGACTCCTATTAGCCCGCTAGATAGAAACATTCGCGATTGACCAAAGTTTTGCGCAACTAACCCACCAATATTATTGGCAAAAAATTCCGATGTTGCGCAAATAATATAATAACAACCAAAACCCGTACCACGCAAATTTTCTGGCACAATTTCAGCAATCAAGGACAGAAAAATATTCATTGTAATAGCGTATTGTACACCCCAAAATCCAATACCTATCCACAACATAGTCAGTGAATCAGCATTTGCTAATACCATGTTAGCTAACACTAAAAACACAATCCCCATAATCAAAAACCAATAACGGTTCATACGGTCAGCCATTCGCCCAACCGGATAAGAAGTTAAACACCAAGCAGCATTAAATACCATCATTACCAATGGAACATTTTCCAGTGGTAAATCAAAAGTTTTACGGGCATACAAGCATAAAAATGATTCGCCAAAACGCGCCATCATAAATATTCCAGCCACTAACATTAGCATCCAATATGATTTACCAAGCAGAGGTAGATTTTTCATACTAATAGGGTGGCGTCGTTTTTCCTCAGGTAAGGGAATTTCGGATGAAACCGCTGAATGGCTAAATTGCTTAGGTTCCTTTATAAAAAATATTAAAATAAAATAGGCAATAATTGCCGGTAAAATTGCTGCTTGGAATATAGACTGGATATCATTATTAAACAGACGCATAGCAAACATGCTAACAATTGCTCCTAAAAATGCACCAGCTTGAGAAAGTGTGCGCTTTATACCATACGCAGCACCAATACGCTTAGAGGACATAACATCCGCAACTATGGTATCACGCGGGGTAGACTGTGTGCCATTACCTATGCGCTCTAGCAATCTACCGAAAATAAATGGTACAAAAGAAGTTGCAAAGCCAAGCAACACTCGACTAGTAATAATCATGGAATAGCCAATTACCATTAAAGGTTTACGACGCCTAAAATAATCGCTAA
Organism: Alphaproteobacteria bacterium; assembly: GCA_947499175.1. GTDB lineage: Bacteria > Pseudomonadota > Alphaproteobacteria > Paracaedibacterales > CAITNM01 > CAITNM01. The sequence continues at coordinate 1,674 of CANMNU010000003.1, read as the reverse complement.
GCATGCCTGAAAATAACTTCAAAATGAATGAAAGGGCTTCAGCTACTCCTTCAGCAAGACCAATCATGGCCATAGATACACCAAGGTAATCCATGTAAATAGCAATATAGCTATATCCCATCACGAATGACAAGTTAACTAAACACATCATCCAACCGATTTTCCAAACAGTCGAGTGAATTTTAGAATTTTGATAATTATCGGTGGGAATCGTAGTCGTCGTCATAAACAACCACAAAAAACTGTAAAGCAAGCACACATAAAACTTAGATACTCGAAGGGCTACATCCTTTTTATTACTACCCCATTAGCACAAAGCTTTGCAATCAAAAACTTACCTCAGACTTACGTTTTGCCACCAAAATATTGGTCGGGACAAATCCCCCACCATATCCAAAAGAAAAACTTAATTCCTGCTTATTAAGCTCCTCACTATATTTACGAAAACTGAGCTGCTCAAAGCCACCCGGGAATTTGTATGGTTTTAAGTATTTTCCATGCAAAGTTAAATCAAAATTATCTTTAAGATATTCATAAGGGACACCAGTGCTGTCCTGCACAAAATTTGCAACATTTTCCAAAACAAAACCTCTAAATTTTGAAAAATTCTTTTGGTGTGGCAAGTATGATGCCGCCTTGAAAAACACCACATTTATAGGACCTAATGATTTTAAAAAATCAATATCAATCTGGGAATTATCAAGACCTGCCTTGTAATAGCGAATAGTACGTTCTGTGCCATTAAGCATAAACCTAAATTCCACGGCATTATCTCGGCAAGCAATAGCTTTAACTGTAATATCAGTAGCCCCTAAATTTTCAAGCTGTTTTAAAATAAGTGCTGCAACATTTCTAACACCTGATACCATTTGATCAGTAATAAAAAAACTACGCTTGTATAATGACGACAAATTACTTAAAGCACCGTTATCAAGCTTCACCTCCACAGATTCAGGCGCCTCAGCTGGCTCAAGCCCCATTAATGTTAGGTCCTTAAACTCTGGAAACATTAATAAAGGATAGGTCACATCAGGGCCACCAAATGGATAAAAAATATGGCCACTAAATTCACCCAGATTAGTTTTCCCAAATTCTTGCAATTTTTGCTGCTGATTACTCCTGAATTTATCAAGTAACGGACCACCGTAAACGTTAGTGAACCCAAGTACTACACAACAGACAAAAAAGGTAAAGCGTATTAATTTCATAAAATTTATTCAAATTTTTCGTTATTATAAGTGTAAATCCCAAAGAGTTAAAAACTACTTAACAGCTTTAGTCTATATGTTTATAGGCTAGAAACATTACAGTTGCAAAATATTTATTTTGAAATAACACAACACATGCTTTATTCTTGCAATTACTTACAGTTAAGAGTATAATGAAAGAATATACTAATTTTCTAAGTTGTTGCCTCATGATGAAAACACCAGTACTTAATGGTTTACTTTCAGTTATTGCACTAACATTCTCAGCAATAGTTGCAGTAGATAGTGAACAAACCTTTGGACACAATTACCCCAACCTAAAAACCCTAATTCTGGATTAGATTGTTGAATTTAATGGCAGGTTTGTTTGATTTCAAGGCATAAGCAATAAGTGTTGAAAAGATATGGATAAAGCCATTAATAAACGATCTATGTCGAGTATGAACAATCTGAAAATCTGTTTTTA
>CANMNU010000002.1 GCA_947499175.1 Alphaproteobacteria bacterium | reverse complement strand
CATGAATATAGTCTCTTTTTTCTTTGCTGCCATAACCAATTTGAATCATTTTTTCTAGAATTGCTTGCTTAATAATACGATGAATAAGATTCTTCTCATCTGCTCTAGGACCGTATAGCGAGCCATATCTTAAAATTGTGTAATCAATTCCAAAGTTTTTTTGATATTCCTCAATGATAATTTCACAGGACTGTTTACTAGCCCTGTAGAATCCACCCAGATCAGAATAAACATAAACGGTTGATGCAAAAACAAATCGTTCAGTTTTATGCTTACGACAAGACTCAAGAATATTAATTGTTCCTAGTATGTTTAAAGAAAGTGTTTCTTTAGGGGAATCAAAACTAACTCCAATATCTGCTTGCCCAGCTAAGTGATATACGTAATCTTTTCCTTCAATTGCTTTAGCTACTAGATCTTGATCAAGGATACTGCCTTGAATAAAAATTTGCCTATCATTTTTATATTCAGAGAGATTAATATCAAAGATAGTTGTCTCTATACCAGCATTTGTTAGGGCATCTGCCACATGGCTTCCCACAAATCCAGAACCACCAAATACAACTGCTTTTTTCATGCTTGTTGTCCACTAAAATTAAACCCATCTAACGGCCTTATGAGAAACTGACCACCGATAAAACGCCTAACATCTTCAACGACCTGATCTTCCATAATGGCTCTTACTTCCTGAGCTAAAGAGCCTATATGAGACGTTAGCAAGCAATTGTCAAGTTCAGTTAATGGGCCATTGTAAGGCTCATTCTCAAAAACATCTATAGCAGCCCCCGCTAAATGGTTGTTCGCCAACGCTTGATATAGTGCAGTTTCATCTACAATACCACCTCTAGAAGTATTTATCAGATAGCTTCTCTTTTTCATAAGACCCAAAAGACGATTATCTACGAGTCCGCTTGTTTGATCATTCAATGGTAAGTGTAAAGATACAATATCACTTTCATGAAATAGCTGTTCAATATCACGCTTTACAGTTTGTTCTTTAGATTCCAAATAAGGGTCATAAAAAAGGATTTCTGTTTTAGGGGATATAGATTTAATAAGACTAATGACTTTAGAACCAATTTTACCAGCACCAACAATACCGATTTTCATCGAAGACAACATTCGCCCCATTGGCCGATGCCAAACTTTTTCGTGCATTTTTTGGTTCGATACAGCTATTCCTTTTATAAGATTAAGCATCAACGATATCGTAAATTCTGGTACCGATTCTGATGGGACATCAGGAGTGTAACAAATACTGATTTTGTTTTCCAGTGCACAATCCAGATCAATATTATCAACCCCCACCCCCACTCGCGCAATAAGCTTTAAATTTTTTGCAGCCCCAATAACAGATCTTGTAATTTTTTCTGTACCAGCAATTAAAATATCTGTATCAGAAATTTTTTCAATAAAATCCTGCTCATTAAAGCGAATACCTTTTTTATTCAAGACAACATTTCCAATACTCTTTAGTACTTCTAGGGAAGCAAGAGACGTCTCTCCAAAACCTATGTTCGATACCAAAATATTAGGCATACATTTTCACAAAAAGATCAACCTCAAGAATTTTTTCAGCTCGTGCTAAATCAGATGGCACATCTACTGCAACAGTTTCTGTATCTGTGTATACAACCCTTAAAGGTAAACCATGCTCGAGCACTCGTAACATATCAATTGACTCAACTTTTTCTAATGGAGTTTGTGGTAAATTACTGAATTCTTTTAGAAAGCCACACGAAAAACCGATTAGACCTGTTTGTTGATAAATCAAAGCATCTTTATCTCTATAGGTTGAAGGTATAGGAGCCCTAGAAAAATAAAGAGCGCGTTGATCTGGTGTCGAAACCACCTTCACAACATTAGGATCTTCATGGTCTTGATTGGTATAAATTCTTGATAAAAGATTAACGATAGGTGAACGGTTTTTTTGATAATCATCAATCACCGAATCTACCATATACGGAGTTACTAAAATCTCATCCCCTTGAACCATCAACACAAAGTCTTCATTGCTAAGATTAAAATTAAGGTTCTCTATTGCTTCACTAACCCTATCGGTACAACGTTCATGGCGCGCACTTGTCATAATCACTGGAATATTATGCTGCTCACAAACCAGCTGTATTTCCTTATCACAAGTAGCCACACCAACATAATCAAGATTTGTTGAAAGCAAACAGCGCTTGGCAATATGGATAATAACAGGAAGACCCTGAGCCTTAGCTAGTGGTTTACCGGGAAATCTTGAAGATCCCATTCTAGCAGGGATAATACATGTCTTTTTCATTTTTTAATTCCTTTTAAGGAATGTCTCAAAGCGACGATATCTGTTCCATAAGCGATAAAATCATAGCCTTCTTCAATACGTTTTTGTAATTCTACTAAGTTCGGTTCCACTTGGTGGTAACCAACCATTTTTTTATGATTCCTTGCTGATTGAGTTACAGAACTACAAATATCTTTAAAGATTCCACCATTAAAGTTACCTGGCGTCCCAAGACTTGCTGATAAATCATAGGGGCCAATCATTATTCCATCCAAAAATTCAGAAGAAAGAATATTTTGTATATTCTGGGCACCTGTTTTTGTTTCAATTTGTGCAATCAATGTTGGCTTAATTTCATCGAAATAACCCTTTAGATTCTCTCCCCAGCCATTAGATCTAACAAGCCCTAGCCCTCTTCTTCCTTTTGGTGAAAAAAAACAGTGCTGAGCAAAATTATCAAACGCTTCTTTAGATTCTACAACTGGCACTAATATCCCAACCGCTCCAGCATCCAAAAGGCGCCTAGCCAAATAAGGATCAGCCGATGGTAACCTTACAAATGGTTTAGCATTGCATCGTTCAGCAGCAATGAATATTGTCTCTGCTTCCTGTGTAGTAATCGATGAATGCTCAAGATCAACAACTATCCAATCAAATCCCATGCTTGCCATAGCAATAGTTACCTGAGGGGAGGCAAGTTGCTGCCATGCTGATAAAAAAATAGTCATTATATTTCTCTCTTTAAAATAGCTTTTGCCCATGGCCAAAAATAAGGTTTATTATTGGCGTACATCTCTATAAATCTTAACCTAAGATCCTGAATTCCTTCACTTTGCCACCACTCTTCTACATTTTTTTCGTGTAGGGAGTTTATAAAAACCGCAGCCTTTTGAGGGTCACTGTGTACCACTCCTAGTTTTTCAAATTCCTTCAATAGTTTCGCCGCTGTATCGGTAAAAAGAGAATATTGCCTCTGGCACAGACACAGTACCACTGGGGCATTCATACTCATGGCTTCATAAAATGGAGTGCCCATGTAATCCATTATTGAAAATTTAGAATTTAACATTAGAGTAATTGCAGTTATTTCAGTTGATATCTGCTGGATTTTTGGAATTTCATTTAACAATGGATCTTCAAACAGTATGCTTGAATGTTTTAAGGAAAAAGATTTATAAATAAGCTTTCTAGCCAACCCATGATCTAAATTGTTAAAAAGCTTTAATTTTTTTTTATAATAAACAACCCCTTGAGAGGCAGACATATATTCAAGCCCATCCCCGCACCTACCAATTCCACCTGCAATCCAACTGATTTTTTCTTGATTATCAAAGACATATAAATCTTTTATCTCGTTTAAATGTGGGCTAGGCAGGTGATTAATAATGTTTCTGCCAGCAATATTAGAATAAGTTTCTGTGCCCCAACTAATAAAGGAAGGAAAATTGTATTCTATTTCATGTCTAAAGCAATTATGCAAGAATCCATACATCCCGCCATGCTGGATTATACATAAATTAGTTTTCCCGACGAGATAGTCTCTGTATACAACATCCGACAACTTCTCACTAAAAATAAGCTTGCCAGGAGTGCTTATATGTAGTTTTTTGGATTTGTTATTGTAAACATAAGAATCTTCTTTGATTTTATAATTAGAAAATAACTCTCTAAAAATTTCAATAAACTCTAAAATTTCTGTATTTATTTTTAATGCTGGATGATCTATAAAATAGTTAGGCTTTCTTTTGCCTTGTAGGTTCCTAACTTTATAAATGATTGTTAATAGCAATCCTTGGATAAAATAGATGCCCCTAATATCTGAAAAATAGTTCAGCTTATTTTTAATTCTAGTTAACAATTTTTGAGCAGGCTGCAGAATGTCTCTCTCAACCATTTCCTTAGCATTGCTCTCTGGAGTAAACCAATTAGTCTGCTCATTTTTGAGTATAACTTCAATTATTTGCATCGCTAGATAGCCAAAATAGGTGGGATCTAGATAACTTGATAGAGATTGCATTTCTGCCGGTTTACTCACTTTTTCAAAAGCTATGCTTTGAACTGGATAAACGCTCAGAGTTTTTTTTATAAGACTAAACAAATAAAATCCAAAAAAAACAAAATATAAATATTCATACTGATTTTTAAGTAAAAATATTTGTCTTTTTTCTTCATCAATCAAATCAGCATCTTTAATTAATAAATTAATTCCAAGCGTGTAAAGCTGTTGATGTAAGGCAGCAAGATCTTCACCTTCATACGCCTCCATACATTCAGCTTTACTCGCACTTATAATATCCTTAAAACACCAAGGCCCCAATACTAAATCTTCATTAAAAGAATAGTTCTTATCAACCTCGCTCAAATAGCATTTTTTCATAGATATTAAATTGCGCCTTTTTTAGCTTCAATGACAACAAAATTAAAGTTTTCATTTCTATTATTGTAGGTTTTATTTAAAGACTCGCTATGTGCAATACTAAAATCTAGCGAAGTAAGTTGTTGTTCGTATTCCCTAGGATGTAAAAATCTGACGTTGTAATTGTTACCATAATAGGGAGAATCAGCTCTTAATACACTACTAATAGTGTCATCGTCAACAAAGGTTGCATCGCCTTTATTAGTAAAAGTATCCGATGCTTTTGATGGAAAATATGAAAAAAAAACTCCACCTGGTTTCAAAACTCTCTTCACTTCTTTTAAATAAAAAGCTCCTCCCTCTTTATTCAGGCAATATGAAGAGAAGATATCAACTACTGAATCAAAATAATTATCAGGAAAATTCATTGTACACATATTTTGTACACTCAAATTACATTGTACTCCATACAATTTCAGCATCTGCTCGGCCAATGTAATAGCCTCCGCTGACAAATCAATTCCGTAAGCATCAAAACCTTCTTTAGCAATCATCCAGATATTTCCACCTGAACCACATCCAGTTTCAAGAATTCTTATATCCTTTCTTTGATTAACAGATATCTTAAAAAAATTTCGTCCCATGAAGCGGCACAATTCTTCATTGGGATATTTCCTTTGAGCATGGAAACCATTTGTCTTATACGATTGTTGGTACCACTTTTCAGTTCTCTGTTGCATGTATCTACTCTTTGTTAAGTCTTAATTATTGCTGAAATAGCAAGTGTTTTCTAATTCTCTCGCTTTTAAAATGCAAAAATCATTCAGTGCTTCTGCTTGATAAAATTTTATAGCGTTATGCACTCTTCTTGTTTTTCCACCAGACCACCCATCTTTGAAGTAGTTTATTCCATAGTTCTTTTTTGATGGAATATGGCTTAAAGTTGAGCAATAAAAACTCTGCCCTAGCTCATAAACCTCAACCTGTTCAGATTGCATGTATTGTATCGCATGAAACTTCAAAATATGCGACACGTAAAACTTATGATACTCTGGATTAACTGCTACAGAAGTTTCATAAGCTTCATTTTTAGAAACCAAAACATGTAGCATACCTACAGAAATATTGTTGTTTTCTTTAGCAAAAGCACACACGACAAAACCTCCTTTCTGAAACAATTCAAATTGTTTGTAATAAGTGTTTAAATCACGAAAATTACCGCCTGAATCCAAAACATGTAGTTTGTTATACTGATGAATTGTGTCTTCCGTTATGTCACTTTCAAGTAAGATTTTTACTACAAATTTATCCGCATACTTTCGTATCATTTGCCTATTCTTAGGCCTGACATCTCTAATGCTAAATTCTTTAGGTTTTACAATATGCGAGTCGTAACTTTCATCAATATAATTGTGTTCTTGGAGGATACTATGATAAATCTTAGACTTAGATTCCCCATCACTTAACATAACCTTCAAGGAACCAATATTATTATCCATACAAAGCATATCTATATAGGCAAACGTTTCTTTATTGATTTTTAAATCATCAGCGTATCGATCTATAAAACACGGCCAATAAAGTGGCGCAGCTGAAAAAGTAGCCTCAAAATATGTTTGCGATTTAAAAGCTAATAGGAAGAAAAATCCGATTGGCTTTCCTTCCTTATAAATCACAAAAGATAAGTCCTTTGTTTCTTTGCCCTTTGGTAAGCAGGATTTCCTAAACTCAAACATTTGAACTGTGTTCCAGATCCAACCTTGCTTTGATTGAGTCCAAATATCATCTATTATTTTCTCGCAATCAGGCAAGTCTTTTATGTTTACAAACTCAACACTTGCAATATCTTTCTGGCATTTATCCAACGTCTTTTCCTAATTAATATTATTTTCGCAACACAACCATAGTAGTTTCCCATATTGGAAAAGACTCTATATTCTTCAGTTTACTAAACTCATCCACCGCTTTTTTTACACCGCTAAAGCCACCTGGTTCATAAAAATAGTCATGCAATAAAAATAGCCCACCTTTACTTAATTTTGACCAAAAGAAATCGAGTGTATCACAAGCAGGCTGATAAAGGTCGCAGTCAAAGAACACAAGACTAAATTTACTATCGTCATCTATTTGACTAAATGTACCTGGAACAAATCCTGGTATAATTTTAACATTAGGAAATTTCTTAAAAGTTCCTTTTATCTCATCAAGATCTAATACTGTCTTAAGATCTCCTTGCTTATGTTTAATTGGATCAAATTCACTAAGGGCAGGAAAACCCTCAAATGAATCAAACAGAAAAAACTTCTTATTTTCAGGAACAATTCCTGATCGCAAAGCAAGAAAAGCATTGCCACCTTCAAAACAACCAACCTCAGCTATATCTCCAGCTACGTCTTTAGTGTTATTTAAAGATTCTAAGAATAACCAACTTCCACATATAGTGGTCTGCACAGTTAATTTAGAATTTAGTGTAGCTGTCTTGGCAAATTTATATCTACTTTGTGCTATATCGGAACCAAATAATTTATGTATTTTATTTTCAAAACTCTCCTTAAAGAGATCTGAGTATAAGAATATTTGATCGGCCAAAACTCCGTATCCTGAAAGTCTGTCTTGAATAATATTTATTGAGTGGTTGGATACTGCAAATATGTAAAAAACTACATTCTCTAATTTTTCTTGTTTTAAAACATCATATTTTCTTACAGGAATTCCCTCATAAGAATCATCCGCATAGCTGTTATCTAATAGACATTCAAAATCTACTGTTGGCAACTCTTTAAGAGTAAAATATAGTAATTTACTAATGCCAACAGCTATTATTTTTTTCTTTTTTTGCATAATTTACTCGCTTTTTACCACAATTTTATTTTTGTTTTATTGATGAGCCAAATTTATAATTTCTAGAAGATCTCGTATTTAGTGTACCTTCATATTCCTTAGGCGCCACCCCATACCCAGGGCGAATAATCCTAATATTATTCTTAGTAAAAAATTCACCTTCGGCAATGTCTTTTACAGCATAAATACTGCGCCTAAAAACCATATTTTTGCGTTCTGAATCACTTCGCTGATAATTAACCTTACCAATAGCCAAGGCTGCATCATGCGTTGCTTCACATAAGTATTTTAACTCATCTGGCTCAAGCGAAAATGCAGCATCTATCCCACCTTCAGAGCGATCCAATGTAATATGTTTTTCGATAACTCTTGCCCCTAATGCTACAGCAGCAATTGCCACCGTTGTACCCAAGGTATGATCAGATAAACCAATTTTACATTTTGGAAACCGTTGTTTTAAATCAAGCATTGTAGCAAGATTGCTGTTTTCAACAGGTGCCGGGTATTCACTAACACAGTGCAATAATGTTAAGTCTGTACAACCGCTCGTAAACGCCACATCAACAGCTTCTGTAATTTCTTCTATTGATGCCATCCCTGTTGACATAATCATCGGTTTTTTAAGCTTGGCTACATATGCAATAAGAGGATGATGCACTAATTCAAATGAAGCTATTTTATAAATTGGAGCATTTAAACTTTCTAGTAAATCCACAGCTGTTTCATCAAACGGTGTTGAAAAAACCGTGATTCCAAGCTCTTTTCCTTTGGCAAATAAAAGTTCATGCCATTCCCACGGGGTGTGAGCTTCTTTGTATAGATCATAGAGTTTATAACCGTCCCAAAGTCCGTCTTTAATCATGAAATCATCATTATCACAATCTATGGTAATAGTATCAGCGGTATAAGTTTGCAGCTTTACAGCGTCAGCACCGGAATTTTTTGCTGCTTCTATAAGTCTAAAAGCGAGATTAATATCGCCATTATGATTACCTGAGAGTTCAGCTATTATGTAGGGTTTAGTACTCATAATGAAATCCATTTTGATCTTCTGATATAACATTAAAATCTGCTTTTTTCATAGCTTTCTGCGAAGCTATATTTTCCTTGAACACAAAAGCCTTAACAGTTTTTCCAACAGCAAGCTTTTTAGAAAAATTTAACGCTATAGAACCCATTCCTTTTCTTTGGAATTCTGGTAATATGTACCAGCTTAACTTCCAAGAGTTGTTCTCAAAACAATAGTCGAGACGTAGTATGCCACATGGAATTCCATCAGCAATGATTTTTTCAAACACACTTGGACTTCTTAGTTTTTCATAAAACCATTTTTTATGTTCTTCATAAGCAGGACTTTCTTGGTTAAAAGAAAATATCCTTAGTTCGGGATTTTGCTGCCAACGAAAAATTAAATCAACATCTTCTTTACAAACTTTAGCATGAGTAATTAGCCGATTAGCCTTGTCGTAACCTGTATTTAAGTAGCACAATAGTCGAAAAGCCCCCAGACCATCAATATTTCCAACATCCACATTATCTTGGTAATCTGCGTTGACACAATTGTAAAAAGTTAAGAAATCTGAATGAGCAAATTGCTGAATAACAACTGATTGATTGTCCGCAGTTTGAAGTAAATACTGGGGCAATCCCAAACAACATCTTTCCCAAACACTTGTCCCTGCTGCACCAACAGCTAGATCTGCCCCATAGACAAGCTTTGGCATATCCGCGTTAACATGAATAACGCATTCGTTAGGAAGGCTGGCAATATAATCTTTCACTGCTTCAAAATTTAATGATTTAAAACCCAAAACAATATCGATTGCACCAGTAAAACCTGACTGTTTAATCATATCTAAAGCTTTTAAAGTATAATTTTGTGAGTCGCTTCCACCCATAGAAACGAGTATGCGTTTTATTTCAGCGGTGTTGCGCCTTTTTTCTATGGCTTTTGGCCTAAGCTCAACGAACTCTTTGCGTAACAAAACATAATCACTACCAGCTAATATTTTACAATGTTGGGGTACTAAATTTTTATAGTCAGCTGCATCACGACCATAGGTTTGATCAAGCAAAATATCAGAATCATGGTGACGATTAGCCAAATCATCAATCACCATAATTTTTTTAGCAGTTGGTCTAAAATGCTTTTCATAAACGTGATCTAATTCATAATTATCAACAACCAACAAATCGCACGGCAAAGGATTCTGGTAGAAATTATCCGGATCAATTCGTTCAAATCGATCTAACTTTGGAATAAAGTCATATGTCGTTAAAGTGGTAACGACTCTGCAAACCCAACCTTCTTCTACTAACGCATATGCAAGCACAAAAGAGCGTATTGCATGACCAGCGCCTATGGTTGGAGAAGCCTCAAAACGAAAAATTGCTAGTTTTTTCACGAGATTTAACGCACTTTAAACAGCGGTTTTATAGTTGAACTTTTTAAGTACTGCTTTATTTTTCCGTTTTGCAAACACTCTGACATAATGCCAAATACATCTTCGATAGCTTTTAAAATTTTATATTTCTCTAAGGCACCATGAGCAAAATTTATGTTCAGTGAGCTATTAATCAAAATTCCCCGTTTAATCATCTCCTGAATAAATAAAGTCTTAATTTCAAAAGCCGTAGCCTTGGTATGGTCTAGGACCTGAAAAATCTTCCAAGGGGCATAGCCACATAAGTTAATTGCTTTTTCTAAATCATATTTCGCAATCAACTGCTTTACAGAATCATCAAGCTGTTGCCCATAAGACCATAAGTATTTAATTACATTATTTTTTTCAATTTTTTCTATAGTTGCCAGTGATGCAGCCAAAGAAAGTGTCTCTCCTCCAAAAGTACCTGAAAAGAAAATATCTTCCATCTCGCGCATCACATCATATCTGCCAACAATTGCTGAAATAGGCATACCATTTCCCATGGCTTTGCCAAAACATGAAAGATGCGGAGTTACCCCAAAATATTCTTGAGCCCCACCAAGCGCAAATCTAAAGCCTGTAATTACTTCATCAAAAATAAATAAGGAACCGTATTGCTCGCACAAATTTTTAATACCTTGCAAATACCCATCATGAGGGACCGAAGAATTGCATGCCTCCATTATAACACAGGAAAATTCTTCGCTTTTTAGTAACTCTTCAATTCTATTTAAATCATTATAAGGTACAGCTACTGAAAGTTCTGATACTGCTTTAGGCACCCCCTTATTGCGAGTTGTGGTACCAATCGACCAATCTTGCCAACCATGATAACCACATAAAATAACCTTATCGCGCCTAGTAAATGCACGGGCAAGCCTGATAGCTGCTGTTGTTACATCTGTACCATTTTTGGCAAATCTAACTTTTTGGGCACATGGTATAATGTCACACAATTTTTCAGCTAATTGTATTTCTAAATCTGTTGAAAGGCTAAAAGATATACCCTTTTGCAACTGAATAGAAATTGCATAATTAACATCCGCATCATTATACCCGAGCACATTTGGCAACAGTCCACTTACTAAATCGATATATTCATTACCATCAACATCCCATACATGAGAACCCTCACCATGGGTTAAAAACATTGGAGAAGTATTTTCTGGATATTGAATATAAGACTTACTAAAAGTCTGCGAACCTAATGGAATAGTTTTTAAAGCTCTGTTCAAAAGAATTTTAGAGTTTTGGAAATTTGTGCATTCAACCGTTTCATTTTGCAATGATTTATCAAAGCCTTCGTTCCGTATATAGGCAGGTTGAACAAGTTTAGAGTTGTTCTTTAATGTTTCCAAATAGTCATAAGTTGTAGCATTTACCTTAGTTTCCTTTACTAATTTTTCAACAAACTCTAAGTCTTCCTTGGTATCAATTGTCCAGCGATGTTTTTGTAAACCTGGCATTGCAGCAGGGACATTAGCTATCTTAAATTTGTATTGATTATTGCGAATATACGGCGTCACATGCTCTCGATCACTTTGGCGCCCCGCCTTATGATGAGCTTCTTCCAAAGCAGCAATGGTAAATGCCTCGCAATCCAGACCATCCGGCCATGTAGCGGGCGAAACATTAGATGCGTAATCGACCTCCCCGCTGACAACTAAATAAAGCACTTGCCCCACAATATTTGGATCAAGCAAAGGACAATCAGCAGTGATCCTTACAACGACATCAGCGTTGTGTTCTTTAGCAGCTACATAAAAACGCGACAAAACATCTGACTCGCTCCCCCTAAACACCGCAATTTGATTTTTACTACACCAGTCAGCAATAGGCTGATCTATCTCTGTATCCGATGTAGCCACAACTATTTGATCGATTGTGGGAATAAGCAAAACTGCATCTACTACCCAGTGTAACACTGGCTTTTTATTAAGAAATTCTAATACTTTCCCTGGAAATCTTGATGCCCCCATTCTTGCTTGAATAATTGCAACTTTTTTCATGCCATTTTCCAGTTTCTAGGATCAGTCATAGGGTGTGCCATATATTTTAATGAAGAGAAAGGGTGAGATATTTCTTGATTGTTGCTTTCAATAATTTCTTCTAGATCTTGCTTGCAAGAAACCCCAAGAATCCACTTGCTAACCCATTGATGAGTAAATGCCCAGGATAGCAAAGCCTCTAATCGCAAGTTATAAGATTTAGTTGCGTCCATGTACATTTCGGAGTGCTGTTCAAAAATCCCCATGTACAAGCGCCACAGCGGCTCTAGATTATTTAAAGATTCAGGCAGTTTGTCAGATAACAAAACCCCCTGAAGAAACAAGGACCGGGCATGCACTTCAATTTCTTGTCGCTCAACATAGTCAATAAATTTGTCGTTAACAAATGTCTGGCTTAGTGGACTCAAAGGTATTTGGATAAGCTCTGGATCGATTATATTTCTAAAACCCTCAAGATCGTTTAAATCATACACAGATATGCCAATTTTTTTGACTAAACCACCATTGTGCAATTTATCAAATAAACTGAGTAGCTCACCTTTATCAGCTCTTTCCAAGTTTTGCGGATCATGAATAAGTAGCCCATAATATCCATCAAAACTATATTGTTCTTTTACATGTTTCATCTTTTGAAAAATAGCATCGTAGTCATCTAAAATGCTGAATTTTGTAATGACATTTAAATTGGATAAATCAGATTTATCATCCAAGATGCTAAGAAAATCCCCATAAGCAAAAGCTGTATCGAAAGTATCAATCCCATGGTCAGTTGCTAACTTTAAAATTGAATTAACGTCTATAGCATCATCACTGGGTAAAATCCCATAATTTTGCGTGAAGTTTGCCGTACCTATGCCAATTTTGCTAAGCATTTGACAATGCATCAACAACATGCTGCTGATCTTCTTCTTTCAATCCAACATACAATGGCAAACTTAAGCACGTAGCATAATAGCCTTCCGCACCTGGTAAGGTCATTTCTCCACAAAGATTTTTGTAATATGGCTGCTTATGCAAAGGTATATAATGCACTTGGGTGCCGATACCTTTTTCTTTTAACTCTGTCATAACTTGAGCTCGTGATTTACCCAAAATATCAAAATCAATAAGCACAACATACAAATGCCAAGCAGTATCAGAATATTGTAATTTTTTCAAAGGGTTTAAATAATTTAAGCCGGCACATGCATTATCATAAAACTTTACAATGTTCGCACGTTCTAATTTAAAATTTTCAAGATTTTCTAATTGACTAAGACCAAGAGCACAGTTGATATCACTAATTCGATAATTAAACCCCAGTTCCTGCATTTCATAATACCATGGGCCGGATTCGTCGCCTTCCCACTGCAATGAATCACGAATCATTCCATGACTGCGTAACAGTTTCAGTTTCTTCGCAATTTCCGGATTGTTTGTAGTAACAGCCCCACCCTCCCCCATTGCAATCGTTTTAACTGGATGAAAGGAAAATGTTGTTATATCTGAAAAGGAATTAGAACCTATTGCGTGCTGCTTACCGCTTTCATCTATATAAATGGTGCCAATAGCGTGAGCCGCATCTTCTATAATTAATAAATCATGCTTTCTAGCGACTTTATGTATTGTTTCCAAATTTTCACATTGCCCTGCAAAATGAACATTAACCACAGCTTTTAATGATTTTTCATGATTTGCTAAAATCGCAACCTCTAGTGTTTCATATGTCATCAAACCAGTAGTTGGATCAACATCAACAAAAACTACGTCAGCACCTACATACCTTGCAGCATTGGCTGAAGCTAAAAAGGTGATTGCTGGAACTAAAACAACATCGCCATCACTAATTCCCAAAGCCAACATTGCGAGATGTAAAGCCGTAGTGCCATTGGAGCAAGCAATTGCGTATTTGGCATGAACAATTTTTGCTAATTTTTGCTCAAATTTTTCAACAACCGGCCCACATGTCAACCAACCGCCTTGCAGCACTTGCACAACTGCATCAATATCATCTTGATCAATAAAGTGTCTGCTATAAGGAACCATGTTAACTATCAATCATTTTTGTAAGTTGATTTGTATTAAGCCATTCTGTGTTGGTTTCGCTTGAATAGACCATTCTTTTGCCAACCGGAGTTGTTTGGACACCACATTGCCAAGAGCTTAGATCCACAAACGATGGAAGAATAGTGTAACGGTCGTCCACATCAACCGTTTGCAAAGCTTCATCTGAAGTAATCATGCATTCATGTAGCTTTTCTCCAGGGCGTATACCGATTTCATGAGTATCGATACCTGGTTGAATAGCGCTCGCCAAATCTATAATTTTCATGCTAGGAATTTTTGGAATAAAAATTTCTCCACCTTGCATTAGCGCTAGATTCGACAAAACAAAATCCACACCCTGTTGCAACGTAATCCAAAAACGTGTCATTTCGTTATCAGTGATCGGCAGTGATTTTGCACCTTCATTTAGTAATTTCTTGAAAAATGGCACCACGCTCCCACGAGATCCAACTACGTTCCCATAGCGAACAACCGAAAATATCGTCGGATCTGTACCACGTATATTATTAGCTGCAATAAATATTTTTTCTGCAGCAAGTTTGCTGGCACCATACAGATTAATAGGGCTAACAGCCTTATCGGTAGAAAGCGCCAACACATGGCTAACACCATTTCTTAAAGATGCACGCACAAGATTTTCTGCACCAATAACGTTTGTGTGAATGCATTCATACGGATTGTATTCTGCAATTGTCACATGCTTTAAAGCAGCTGCATGAATTACAATATCAACTCCACGCAAAGCCATTTCTAAACGGCTATAATCACGCACATCACCTATAAAATAACGCATAAATTCATGCTTACTGTCAGGAAAGTTCTGCGCCATTTCGTATTGCTTAAGTTCATCTCTGGAGAAAATAATCAATTTTTTTGGGGAATAATTATCAATAATCGTTTGCACAAACTGGTTGCCGAACGAGCCTGTTCCACCCGTTACCAAAATGGTTTTATTATTTAGATCTGGCGTTTTTATTAGAAAATTTTTAAGCATGGCTTTTTATATTATCTTTCTGAAGATTTTCATATGCAGTAATCTGCCTCACCATTCCACCATCCATCATCACAATACGATCACAATCTTTAAGTGTTGTCAGGCGATGGGCAATCATAATCACCGTGCGATTTTTACTAACGCTGTGAATTGTTTCCATCAACTTCGCCTCGGTTTCATTATCTAAGGCAGATGTTGCCTCATCAAAAATCAAAACCTCAGGGTTACGATAAAGCGCACGAGCAATCGAAATTCGTTGACGCTCCCCCCCAGATAAACGAACACCACGCTCTCCAACCACTGTTTTAGCACCATCTGGCAACTGCTCAATGAACTTGCTCAATTGAGCGGCATCAATTGCTGCATTAAGCCTTTGCACATCAACCTCTTTTTCACCAAAAGCTATATTGGCCGCAATCGTATCATCAGTTAAATAAATCGACTGGGGCACATAACCAATTTTTTGGTGCCATTGGTATGAATTAACCGGATGTTTAGCATCAATTAAAATAGCACCTTTATATGGACGCAAAAGGCCCAACATTAAATCTACTAAAGTTGATTTTCCAGAACCAGTTTCACCAACGATGCCAATACATTCACCTTTTTTAACCTCAAAAGAAACGTTCTTTAACGCATCTTTTTCGGTGTTTAAATAGCTAAAACTAACACCAGTTAAGTTGATTGAATTTTGAAATGCAAAATCAGGCACATCAACATAATTTTCTTTTGCAGCAACTGATGTGTATTCTTTATACACTCGTTCAATTGAAGGAATTACTGATTTAAATGTATTAAGCATATTAATAATACGATTCAATCCAGGCATAAGCCTGAACCCAGCATAAAGATATCCACCAAGTAAACCAATCATTTGAGTGGGGCTTTCATGATCAAGGCACATAATGGCAACAGTCGTTACAAACACCCCTACAAAAAGAACCTCTATAACCAATCGAGGCAAAGTATTGGTAGCAGTTTGCAGCGCCTGAACTTGCGATTTTTTTAAAGAATGAAATTTGTATGCATCAATAAAAGCTTCACGTTTACCAAGTAACACAATTTCTTTAAAACCATGAAAAAACTGCAATAAGTTTTGCCCACTATTAAGCCCGGCATCTTGCAACCTTTGCCCCCAGCGATAAAACTGCGGAAACATTATTTTGGAAAGAAGCAGGCCAAAAAGCATCGTAATTGCAAAAATGGTTAGAGCTAAAGATGGGTTCATAAAAACGACCAAACACACTAAAGATAAAAAGATAATTTCTTCTGATAAAATAGTCGCAATTGATAGCATGCCACCTGAACATATTAGGTCAACTTCAGTAACAACTGCTAGCCCTAAGGATGAATTTCGCGTTAAGTAAAATCCGTAATCAGCCTCAGCATAACGGTGCAGTAATTTATTTTTAAACTGGTAATTTATTTTTTGAATTGAAAAATTTTGAAAAAATACTTCTGCAGCAGCAACTAAGTTTTTTACTAAATAAATTATTCCAACAATTATGGCTATAAAAAACAAGACTCGCGCTGGCGATAAGTGAGGAGCAAACCCCACCATACTCAAATATTTTTGCCCAACTTCCGGTTGATTTAAAACTTGAGCGAATACTACAATGACAGATGCAGTTATCACCTCTAACACCGAAGTCATTAAAGCAAAACAAATAATACCAACCCACTTTAATTTTTCTTCACGGGTAAGCAACGATCGTAGTTTTAAAATTGCCGAATAAATTGAAGGCGATGCCACGTTTAATTTTACTCCACCATAGCTACCGCAGTCCGGGTGCACTTGCACACCAAGCTTGCCCGAGACCACTAAAATTAATATATCCACACCTGGTGAATTTAGTTTTAAGCCGCTTCCACCATATAATCAGGCAAAGCAACCTTTATTTCTTTACCCAAAAAGCTTAACAACAACTGCACTCTTTGCTTATCATCAAGCATTTCAAAAATTGCAATTTGATCTTGAAATGCCCCATCGGTTACGCGAACTTTGTCACCTTTTGCAAAAGTAATCAAGCTATTTACAGGCACAATTCCATAGGCAATTTCATGGGACTTTAAATTTTCAATAACGTAGTTGGGCACCACAGCAGGACGATCATAATTGGTCAGTAAATAAGAAACACCACGGGTTCCATTAACACTGCGCCACCTTGCCACCTCCATGTTCATACCAATAAATATATAACGTGGAAACAATGGCACCAAAACTTCCTCAACTTTGCGCGCATGTCGCCGAATTTTTTTAAATCTTGGCAGATAGACTTCAAAACCCTGCTCCAACAAATGCTGCTGGGCAATGATTTCCTTTAAAGGATGGGTATGGGCTACAAACCAATTGATCATGGCGCCACCTTTGAAATATGTAAAAGCCTCAAAGCCAATAAATGATTGTACTCAACCTTGCCTTTGAGCACATCATAGGTGCCTTGCGGATTAACCACGTCAGTAATCATAACCGCATCAAAACTTGTAAAATCTGAATTTATAGCAACTAGATTAACTTGAATGTTAGTAGCATGAGAAACAAGCTTGGCAATATCCGCCAAATCCCCCTCGCCTACTAAAGCAACCTTTTTCCAACCCTGTTTATGGCAGTTATTAAAAGCTTCCTCAACTTGCGCTTTGGCATCTCGAAAAAAAGTTAATGAACGCGCCAAATAGTCAGTAACCATAGAACTTTTTTCTTTAAAACCATCAGGGGTCAAAAAATAAGTAATCCGACGCGGTGAAAGTTGCGATGCCCTAATCCATCCCTTAGTGACACAACTCTTTAAATACTGATTCATCAAACCTAGGGCAATTCCTAATTCACTTGCCAAACCACGCTGAGTAAAGGAAGGATTGCGGTCAATCTCAGTCAGGAGATGCACCATCACCTTTTGTTCCGTCTGTTCCCTAGTGTTTTGAAAAGCTGCCATCAAAAGTTAACAAATCGTAAACTTGTGTTCATGAACAGAACTTAATAGATGTGATGGCATTCGTCAAGTCTAAAAATCAAGCTGTGCGGGTTCATATTGAATGAGACAAAATAGAGGTATCCGATAAGGTGTTTTCAATATACTTCATTAGGGTTAAACCTTTCAAGTTTCGATGTGGTCTGTAGGTGTTATATTTTATAAGAGCCTTACTTAACGCAGTTTGCATACCTCTGACAAAATCTTCTAAAAAATCGGATCGGTTATAAAACTCTTCTCTAAAGGTGCTATTACCTCGCTCAACACCACCGTTATATTATGGCTTTCTAGGTGGTAAAATAATTAGGGGAATCTTGAGTTGGGCACAAGCATCTTCAAACGCTGCCATAAATTCTGATCCTCCATCGACCTGGACTGATTTAATTACGAAAAGGGCTCGCAAAATCCAGTAAAAATCGTTTCGCGCTGCTAGCTTTGGCGTGAGAAAAAACCCCAGCATCTATGTACTTTGACTTTGACTTTGACTTTGACTTTGACTTTGACTTTGACTTTGACTTTGACTTTGACTTTGACTTTGACTTTGACTTTGACTTTGACTTCCTTTTCTAGCCTTGGAAATGCTTGATAGTGATACCATTTTTTGTCACGGTCATGTGATCAATTTGGACAAGTTCTCCAAGGTTCATGGTTTCGTAATCCTTAAAGGTCCAAGCCTTTGCATGTTTTTTAAATACCCGTTTTCGTTTAGTGCGTAGGGTCGATGTAGACCTAGTGATAAGTCCCTTTACTTTCAAATATTTTAAAATTCTACCAACTGCACTTTGACTGATGGTTTGCCCATAATCGCGCTTTAAGATGATAGCGATTTTTTCTTTACCATAAGTTGGATTATCTCGCCTGATCTGGAGCACCAGTTGTTTGCGTGACTCACCCCACTTTGGTTTATTAAGTTTGAAACGTTTTTTAGAAGGAGGGGTTATGCCTTTTTCTAGTTTTTTTAAAATCTTTCTGTACTAGTTTTTTTAAAATCTTTCTGTAGCGGTAATAGATGGCTCGACTGATGCCAACGATTTCCTGCAATAGCTTAAGACTAATGCCTTCAGAGGCAAGCTTTTGCCAGCATTGTACCATATGTTGGTATTTCTTGACGATAGACATCTAAACATTCATGTGTACGAGCGTAAGCATAGAATTTATATATATTCTTGTGCAATCCTTTGATTTGCATAAAAGGTCTCCTAGTTTGGTGGTTACAAACCTATCTTTGAGACCTTTTTATACTTACAAGGGGAGGGCTCGCTATGGCACGATTTAAAGCGCGCTCGCCCCCTCAAAAATTCTCACATCTATCTGAACTCGGACATGAGCATTTAAGCTGCGTTGCGTTTGAGCCTTAACCCTGCTCTTGCGCTGCTTCTTGATTGCATCATTGGAATTGGCTTTTTCATCATTTTTAGTTGTAGCCTTGCTTGCTTTATCAAAATCAAAAACCAAATTGGTAATCATTTGCTCTAAATCAATTGCCTCAGCTACATCTTTAAACTGATAAAACCCGTCTAAAATGATATGGCACCAAGGATTGGCGAAAATCTTTTGATGATCTCTAAAATTTCTATGTTGCCCAGATTTTCTTGCTCTTGATAAATCTTGGACAAAATTATGCCAATAATAGACTTCTTTCGAAACCAGACAATTAGATAAAATTATGTAAAAAAGGACTGATCGGAGGAAGACATGAAATACGATCAGATTAAAGAATTACAGGAAGAGAAGTTTCGTCGATTAACCGGAGTGAAGCGTCCAACGTTCACTAAGATGGTTGAGATTCTCACATTCTGCAAATAGGAAAGATCAAGCGAAATAGCCCCTCAGAAGTTATCAGCATTTGTAGCCAAAAGTATACCCTGGGTATACCCGACAAATTTTAAACACAAAGAGAACACAGACACAAAGCGTTTCTATGATTGGTTGCGGGGGCTGGATTTGAACCAACGACCTTCAGGTTATGAGCCTGACGAGCTACCGGGCTGCTCTACCCCGCGACAATGTTTTTTATGTATAGCCGCTTAAATATAAAATTGCAAGAGATTTTTCTGGACAATTTTAAAAGTTTCAACTAAAACAAAAATGGTTGCAAGAAAAATGCAATGCACAGGAGTGTAGCTCAATTGGCTAGAGCGTCGGTCTCCAAAACCGAAGGTTGTGGGTTCGAGCCCCTCCTCTCCTGCCATTTGATAATTTTTTCTAGACATTTGGCTAGCAATCATTTACAAATTGCAGATGGGTCTGTTAAAGCAGATATTGCTTTTTGTTGTAGTTTTTAAGGAAATATTTTATGGCTGATCAAACAAAAAAACCGCTACTCAAAAAAATCCCAGAATTTTTTGCTCAAGTGCGACAAGAAATGCGTAAAGTGACCTGGCCGTCAGGTAAGGAAACAAGGGTTACAACTATTGTAGTTTTTATTTTTGCAATTATTGCTGCATGTTATTTTATGGTTGTAGACCAAATTATTTACCGTTTACTAAATTTAATTATTGGATAAATCGTTATGTCAGCTAAGTGGTACGTAGTTAACGTATACTCTGGGTTCGAAAAGAAAGTGTCCCAGCACATTATTGAGCAAGCTGAAAAACTGTCACTTAGTGACATGTTTGAAGAAGTTTTGGTTCCCTCAGAAGAAGTTGTCGAAATTCGCAAAGGCAACAAAAAAGTAAATGCGGAAAAGAATTTTTTTCCAGGTTATGTTTTGGTAAAAATGGTGCTAAATGACAGCACTTGGCATTTGGTGCGTGGAGTTCAGAAAGTCTCTGGATTCCTAGGTGCTAACGGAAAACCAAGCCCAATTAGCCAAAAAGAAGTAAATAGGATTATGCAACAAGTGCAAGAATCTATTGAAAAGCCTAAGCATAATGTGGTATACGAAGTTGGGGAGCAGGTTCGAGTGAGCGATGGTCCCTTTACTTCCTTCAGTGGCTTCGTTGAAGAAGTTGATCAAGAAAAGGGCCGCTTAAAGGTTTCGGTTATGATATTTGGCCGACCAACCCCAGTGGAATTAGAATTTGGTCAAGTAGAGAAGCAATAAGTAAAACTGTGGGAGGTTGCCAAACCGTACCACAGCTCAATTTTTAAAGTGAGGAATTATGGCAAAAAAAATTACAGGCTATATTAAGCTCCAGGTGCCTGCTGGAAAAGCAAACCCATCTCCACCGATTGGACCAGCTTTGGGACAACGTGGATTGAACATTATGGAATTTTGTAAATCCTTTAATGCGCAAACTCAAGGTGTTGATCCTGGCACCCCGTTGCCTGTAGTTATTACTGTATTTGCAGATCGCACATTTTCATTTGTAACAAAAACACCGCCAAATACTTTCTTTTTGAAAAAAGCAGCTGGAATCCAGAAAGGTACTCAGACTCCTGGTCGCGGCACCGTCGGATCAGTGACAATGGCACAAATTCGCGAAATAGCTGAAATTAAAATGAAAGATTTAAATGCTCATGACATAGATGGAGCTTGCCAAATGCTTATTGGTTCAGCCAGGTCAATGGGCCTAGAAGTGGTGGAGGCGTAGATGGCCGGTAAACGTATTAAAACCGCACTTAAGGGTTTGACTCGTGATAAAGTGTATCCTTTGTCAGAGGCTGTTAAATTGGTTAAGGCTAACGCCAATGCTAAATTTGACGAGACAGTAGAAATTTCAATCAACTTGAATGTTGATGCAAAAAAAGCAGAACAAAATATACGTGGTGTATTAAGTTTGCCTAATGGTACTGGTAAAGTTTATAAGGTTGCTGTTTTTGCCCGCGGCCCTAAGGCTGAGGAAGCAAAAAAAGCTGGTGCCGACATAGTTGGCGCTGAAGAACTTATTGAGCAAATTCAAAAAGGTGAAATTCCATTTGATAAGTGCGTTGCCACCCCGGATATGATGGGGTTAGTTGGCAAGGTTGCGAAAATTTTAGGACCACGTGGCTTAATGCCTAACCCAAAACTTGGCACAGTGACAATGGATGTTGCTGGTGCTTTGACAGCAATTAAAGGTGGACAGGTTGAATACCGCACTGAAAAAGCTGGTGTAGTTCATTCACGGGTTGGTAAGGCAAGCTTTTCTGATACCGCTTTAGCGGAAAACATTAAAGCGTTAATTGATGTGATTCAAAAAGCTCGACCAGCTGGAGTTAAGGGCACATATATTAAAAAGTTATGTTTAAGTTCAACCATGGGCCCAGGCCTGCAATTTTCGGTTGAATAATAGCCATTCCTACAGAGGGCAATCCTTTGTGGGATTTTGAACAGGAGCCTATCCTGTCCAAGACTGTGGGTTCGGAAAACCGTTTAATGGTGTGAGCCGCCTACATAGACAGAATGGGTTGAGTTTTGCTCATCCCTTTCTGTTTCGAATAGTAAACGAGTGAAGGAGTATAACCATGGACCGTATGCAAAAGGAAGCATTGGTTGCGGATATGCGCCAGCGACTAGAGTCTTCGACTTTAGTAGTAGTTGCCCGTCAATCAGGTTTAACGGTTGATGAAGTAACTAAGCTGCGTCGTGATATGCGTGCTGTAAATGCTGAATTTAAGGTTTTAAAAAATACCCTCGCTCAGATTGCTGTTAAAGGAACTAAGCTAGATGGCTTGACCGATATGCTGACTGGACCAACTACGTTGGCCTATTCAGTAGATCCAATTGCTGCAGCTAAAGCTCTTGTCACTTTTGCAAATAAAAATGACAAGATCAAAGTTGTAGGGGCATGCCTTGACGGTAAAATTCTGAATGAAGCTGAAGTAAAAGCTCTAGCTACCCTGCCTTCACTTAATGAATTGCGTGGTATGCTTGTGGCTGTTATTAGCGCGCCAGCGACAAAACTGGCAATCCTGCTAAAAGAGCCTGCGGCTCGTATAGCAAGGGTGCTTACAGCAAAAAACAGTTAATCAATAGCGAGACAAACTAGGAGAATAATACTATGTCTAAATTACAAAAAATAGTAGAAGAACTATCAGGTTTAACAGTATTAGAAGCTGCAGAGCTTTCAAAAATGTTAGAAGAGACCTGGGGCGTAAGTGCTGCCGCTGCTGTTGCAGTTGCTGCACCTGCTGCTGCTGAAGCAGCTGAAGTTAAAACTGAATTTGATGTTATCCTTGAAGATGGCGGACCGAACAAAATTAATGC
Organism: Alphaproteobacteria bacterium; assembly: GCA_947499175.1. GTDB lineage: Bacteria > Pseudomonadota > Alphaproteobacteria > Paracaedibacterales > CAITNM01 > CAITNM01. The sequence continues at coordinate 10,137 of CANMNU010000002.1, read as the reverse complement.
AATTAAGGAAGTTCGCGCTATCACAGGTCTTGGCTTAAAAGAAGCTAAAGATCTTGTTGAGGGCGCTCCAAAAGCAGTTAAACAAGCTGTATCAAAAGATGAAGCAGATAAAATTAAGAAACAGCTGGAAGATGCTGGAGCTAAAGTTTCTGTAAAATAATCTTGACGCTCGGCAATTCTTGTGAAAGGGGTTGCTGAGCGTATTTTTTTAGGCTACTGTACAAAATTAGCCGATTATTAATTTTTTATTAAAGTTTGTCATTTGTGTTAGGCATGCAAAAAAATATCATTTTAGACGTAATTTTCAAAATGGTGTTTGTGTGTCTGTTTTTTAGCCCCTGTTTCATCGTGTAGGAGTTTCGTGCATGGTTCGCTCATTTACTGGTCGTAAAAGATTTCGTAAAAATTTTGGTCGCATATCTGAAGTTGCGCCACTACCTAATTTAATTGCTTTGCAAAAAAATTCATATGAAGCTTTTTTGCAGCTAAATACTAGGCACGAAAAGCGTGATAACGCTGGTCTTCTTGAGGTTTTTAGCTCTATTTTCCCAATTAAAGACTATTCTGGAAAGTCCCAGCTAGAATTTTTTCACTACGACTTTGAAAAGCCGAAGTTTGACGAGGAAGAGTGTCGCACGCGTGGTTTAACTTTTGCAGCTCCTTTGAAAGTAACGTTTCGTTTGGTTGTCTGGGATGTTGATGCTGATTCTGGGTCACGTTCAATTCGCGATATTAAAGAGCAGGATGTATACATTGGCGATGTTCCGTTGATGACTGACCGCGGAACATTTATAGTTAACGGTATTGAGCGTGTAATTGTTTCACAGATGCACCGTAGTCCAGGTGTGTTTTTTGACCATGATAAGGGTAAAACCCACACTTCAGGTAAGATACTTTATGCGGGTCGTATTGTTCCATACCGTGGTTCATGGCTTGATTTTGAGTTTGATCCAAAAGACCAGATTTGTGTGCGCGTTGACCGCAGGCGTAAGTTGCCAGTTACCACATTATTAATGGCGCTAGATAGCGAGTATACAGCAAATGCTAAAGCAAACGCATTAAAGGATAAAAAAGACCATAGCCCTAAAGACACAATGGGAATGTCACGGGAAGAAATTTTACATACATTTTATGATAAAATTACGTACACAAAGGATAAAAAACTTTGGGTTACAGCCTATGTTTCTGATCGTTGGAAGGGTTCAAAATTAAACCATGATTTAGTTAACGCTGAAACTGGTGAGATTGCCGCAGAAAATGGTACAAAAATAACCCCACGTTTGGCAAAAAAATTAGAAGCTGATGGACTTAAAAAAATCGCCTTTAAAGAGGAAGATTTGATGGGTGATTACATTGCTAATGATTATATTAATGATCAAACAGGTGAAATTTATATAGAAGCTGGCGATCCACTTACAGTTGAATTATTAGAAATTTTGAATGAGCAAAAAGTTAAATCATTTGATTTATTAAATATTGATCATGTAAATGTTGGGGCTTATTTATTAAACACGCTTCAAATTGATAAAAATCAAAATCGTGACGAAGCGTTGATGGATATTTATCGTGCATTACGTCCAGGTGAGCCACCAACCGTTGAGGGTGGTGAAGCACTATTTAGGGCTCTTTTCTTTGATCCTGAAAGATATGATTTATCGGCTGTTGGTCGCGTAAAAATGAATGCGCGCCTTGGGTTAAATACACCTGATGATGTCCGTGTTCTAAAAAAAGACGATATCATTTGTATGGTGCGTATTTTGCTTGAGCTACGCGATGGAAAAGGTGAGGTAGATGATATTGATAACCTTGCAAACCGCCGTGTACGTTCGGTAGGTGAGTTGTTAGAAAATCAATTTCGTGTTGGCTTAGTGCGTATGGAACGCTCGATTCGTGAACGCATGGGGTCTGTTGATATTGATACCGTTATGCCAAATGATTTAGTTAATGCTAAACCAGTTGCAGCAGCAATTCGTGAATTTTTTGGATCATCACAACTTTCACAGTTTATGGACCAAACTAACCCTCTTTCGGAAATTACACACAAGCGTAGGTTATCAGCTCTAGGACCTGGTGGTTTATCACGAGATCGTGCAAGCTTTGAAGTACGTGACGTGCATCCAACCCATTACGGACGTATTTGCCCAATTGAAACTCCTGAAGGTCAGAATATTGGTTTGATTAACTCTTTGGCAACCTATGCAAGGGTTAATAAGTATGGATTTATTGAAAGTCCGTATCGTAAAATTAACGATGGCAATGTGACCAATGAAGTTATTTATATGAACGCCTTGGAAGAAAGTCGTTACATTATTGGTCAAGCAAGTGTTGAGCAAGACGAACAAGGCAACATAGTTGAAGAATTTGTAACATGTCGTAAATCAGGTGAATTTGGTATTTTCCCTCGTTCAAGTGTAGATTATATTGACGTTTCACCGAAACAGCTTGTGTCAGTTGCAGCATCTTTGATTCCATTTTTGGAAAATGACGATGCCAACCGTGCTCTAATGGGTTCGAACATGCAACGTCAGGCAGTACCACTTTTGAGAGCTGAAGCCCCTTTAGTTGGCACTGGCATGGAAGCAATTGTTGCTAAAGATTCTGGGGCTGTAATTACTGCTAGGCGCGATGGTGTTGTTGACCAGGTTGATGGTAAGCGTATTGTAATTCGTGTTACTGAAAAAGACTCAGAAAACAAGTCTGGCGTTGATATTTTTAACTTGTTGAAATTTCAGCGTTCTAATATGAGCACTTGTATCAACCAACGGCCACTTGTTAAAAAAGGTGATATTGTTAAACGTGGTGATATTATTGCGGACGGTCCAGCGACAGAGCTTGGTGAGTTAGCATTGGGGCGGAACGTGCTTGTTTCCTTTATGTCATGGCAAGGTTATAACTTTGAAGACTCAATCGTTATTTCTGACCGTATTGTTCAAGATGATGTATTTACATCAATTCACATTGAAGAATTTGAATTAATGGCGCGTGATACTAAGCTTGGAAACGAAGACATAACTCGTGATATTCCAAACGTTGGCGAAGAAGGCTTGCGAAACTTGGATGAAGCTGGAATCGTTTATGTTGGTGCAGAAGTAAACCCAGGGGACATTTTGGTTGGTAAGGTTACGCCGAAAGGTGAGGCGCCATCTACCCCAGAAGAAAAGCTTTTGCGAGCAATTTTTGGGGAAAAAGCGTCTGATGTGAGAGATAGCTCACTACGTGTGCCACCAGGAGTAGCTGGCACAATTGTAGAGGTGCGAATATTCTCACGCAGAGGTATTGAACGTGATGAGCGATCAATTGCACTAGAACGTCAAGAAATTGATCGTCTTGCCAAAGATCGTGATGCTGAAAAAGCAATTTTAGACCGTAGTTTTTCACAAAGGTTGAAAGAATTATTAATTGGTCAAAAATTTGCCTCTGGTTCAAAAGAACTAGTCAAAGGTAGTGAAATTACTGAAGCTATGCTAGGTAATCTTCATCCAGCTGAATGGAAGAAAATTATTGTTTCTGATGAAGCTGTTTTGCACGAGATTGAAGAAATGAAAGCAGAATTTGATGCGTCATGCGTTAGATTACAAGCAACATTTGAAGATAGAGTTGAAAAACTACGCAGAGGAGATGAATTACCGCCTGGAGTTTTGAAATCAGTTAAGGTGTTTATTGCTGTTAAGCGTAAACTTCAGCCTGGTGATAAAATGGCAGGTCGCCATGGTAACAAGGGTGTCGTTTCTAAAGTTGTGCCTATTGAAGATATGCCACATTTAGAAGACGGAACTCCTGTTGATATTATTTTGAACCCACTTGGTTTGCCATCACGTATGAACGTTGGGCAAATTTTAGAAACCCATCTAGGTGGAGCTGTTGCTGGTATGGGGCGTCAAATAAATGTCATGCTTGAAAAATATCGCGAAGATCAATTAGCAGTACAAGATATTCGTGACAAGTTATTTGAAATATATACAAATAAAAAAGATCAAAAAGATATAAAAGCCTTAGACGATAACCAACTAATTGAAATGGCTGGAAATCTTCGTAAAGGTGTTCCTATAGCATCACCAGTATTTGATGGAGCAAGCCATGAAGAAATTAATAATGCGTTGAAATATGCAGAACTTGATACTAATGGGCAGGTAACGCTAATAGATGGCAGAACTGGTGAACCTTTTGACCGTAAAGTAACCGTTGGTTATATTTACATGCTTAAGTTGCACCATTTAGTTGACGATAAAATTCATGCTCGTTCAATTGGTCCATACAGTTTAGTTACTCAGCAACCGTTAGGTGGTAAAGCACAGTTCGGTGGACAACGTTTTGGTGAAATGGAAGTTTGGGCACTTGAAGCATATGGTGCAGCGTATACATTGCAAGAAATGTTAACTGTAAAATCGGATGATATCGTTGGCCGTATGAAAGTTTACGAAGCTATCGTTCGTGGTGACGACAATATGGAAACAGGTATTCCTGAATCCTTTAATGTGCTTGTAAAAGAACTTCGTTCACTTGGCTTGAATGTGGCTTTTGAGCAGTTTGAATAGCTTTTTTGTGGGGGTGGCTCCCCCATTTTTATATATAAATTTTTGACATTTTGTTCGGGAGTAACGCATGAACCGAGAGATTAAACGAAACTTCAACGCAATGGATGTACTTCCAGATTTTGATGCAATTCGAATAACCATTGCTACAGCAGAACGAATTCGTTCCTGGTCATTTGGCGAAGTAAAAAAGCCAGAAACTATAAATTATCGTACATTTAAACCAGAACGTGATGGTTTATTTTGTGCACGAATTTTTGGTCCTGTAAAAGATTATGAATGCTTGTGTGGTAAATATAAGCGCATGAAATATCGCGGAGTAACTTGTGAAAAATGTGGCGTTGAAGTTACCTTAAGTAAAGTTCGCCGTGACCGCATGGGGCATATTGAATTAGCAGCACCAGTTGCACATATTTGGTTTACCAAATCGTTGCCAAGCCGTGCTGGTATTTTATTAGACATTCCGTTAAAAGATCTTGAAAAAATTCTTTATTTTGAAAGTTACGTAGTTCTTGAGCCTGGCATGACAGCAATGTCATACGGCCAACTGCTAACTGAAGAAGAATTTATGCAAGTGCAGGACGAATATGGTGAAGATGCATTTGTCGCTGGAATTGGGGCAGAGGCTTTACGTGAAATGTTACGTAAAATTAACCCAAAGGTTGATAGTGATGCACTTCGATTAGAGCAAGCCGACTGCACGTCTGAAATTCGCCGTAAAAAAATTCTAAAGCGTTTAAAACTGCTTGAAGCATTTATTGAATCAAACACTCCACCTGAATGTTTGGTTATGGAAGTTATTCCAGTAATTCCACCAGAATTGCGTCCTTTGGTTCCATTAGATGGTGGGCGTTTTGCAACATCTGATTTGAATGATTTGTATCGTCGCGTTATTAACCGTAATAACCGTTTGAAACGCCTGATTGAATTACGAGCTCCAGAAATTATTGTGCGTAACGAAAAGCGTATGTTACAAGAATCTGTTGATGCATTGTTTGATAATGGACGTCGCGGTCGTGCTATTACAGGAACCAATAAGCGTCCATTAAAATCTTTAGCGGACATGCTAAAAGGTAAACAAGGACGATTCCGTCAAAACTTGCTAGGTAAGCGCGTTGACTATTCTGGTCGTTCAGTGATTGTTGTTGGTCCAGAGTTAAAACTGCACCAATGTGGTTTGCCAAAGAAAATGGCGCTAGAATTGTTCCGCCCATTCATTTATGCACGCCTTGAACGTTATGGCCTTGCAAGTACATTAAAAGCTGCTAAACGTATGGTTGAAAAAGAGAGACCTGAAGTTTGGGATGTTCTTGAAGATGTTATCCGTGAGCATCCAGTTTTGCTTAACCGTGCACCAACACTTCACCGTTTGGGTATCCAAGCGTTTGAGCCAATATTAATTGAAGGTAAGGCTATTCAATTGCATCCTTTAGTTTGTACTGCATTTAACGCCGACTTTGACGGTGACCAAATGGCAGTCCACATACCATTATCTTTGGAAGCACAGCTTGAAGCACGCGTGTTGATGATGTCTACAAACAATATTTTGAGTCCTTCAAGTGGAAAACCGATTGTTGTTCCATCAAAAGATATTGTTCTTGGTCTTTATTACCTAAGCATGATGAGTTCTGACATGCCAGGTGAAGGTAGTTTGATTTCTGATATTTCAGAGCTTGAACATGCAATTTCACAGGGATATCTGCACGTACACAGCAAAATTAAAGCTAAAGTAGCTGTTTATCATGAAGATGGTAGCATTAGCTATAAACGTGTAGATACAACCCCTGGACGTTTGTTTATTGGTAACTATTTACCTAAACACCACAAAATGCCATTTGAACTTGTTAACCAAGTACTAACTTCAAATGAAATAAGCTTTTTAGTTGATGCGGTTTATCGTCATTGTGGACAAAAAGAAACTGTAATTTTTGTTGATCGTATTATGGGCTTAGGCTTTAGCTACATGACTAAAAGCGGTATTTCTTTCGGTAAAGACGATCTAATCGTTCCAAAAGAAAAAGAAATTATGATAACGCAAACAAAATCAGCTGTTTCTGAATTTGAACAACAATATCTTGATGGATTAATCACACAGGGTGAAAAATACAACAAAGTTGTTGATGCATGGGGGCGCTGTACCGATAAGGTAGCTGATGCCATGTTGCAGGCTATGTCAGAAAACCGCCCAGGCGAAGCCATGAATGCGGTTTATATGATGATTCACTCTAAGGCTCGTGGTTCTGTAACACAGATGCGACAAATGGCCGGTATGCGTGGTTTGATGACAAAACCGTCAGGTGACATTATTGAAACACCAATTATTTCAAACTTTAAAGAAGGATTGCACGTTCTTGAATATTTCATTTCAACCCATGGTGCGCGTAAAGGTCTTTCTGACACTGCATTAAAAACAGCTAACTCTGGTTATTTGACACGTCGTTTGGTTGACGTAGCTCAAGATTGCATTATCGTTGCTGACGATTGTGGTACCACACAAGGTATTCATATGTACTCAGTTGTTGAAGGTGCAAATACTGTTGTAGCCCTAGTAGATCGTATTTTAGGTAGAACTGCTTCAGAAGATATTATTCACCCTATTACTAACAAGCTAATTATCGCTGCAGGTGAACTGATTAATGAAGATTCAATTGAAGAAATTAGTGAAGCAAAGATACACGAAGTAAAAATACGTTCAGTTTTGACGTGTGAAATGGAAGTTGGTATCTGCGCAAAATGTTATGGTCGTGATCTTTCTAGAGGAACACCAGTTAATATTGGTGAAGCTGTTGGTGTTATTGCTGCACAGTCAATTGGTGAGCCTGGAACACAGCTTACCATGCGTACCTTCCACATGGGTGGTGCGGCTCAAAGAAGTGCTGAGCAATCAAGCATTGAAAGCTCAATGCCAGGTAAAGTTAAACTAAAGAATATTAATGCTTTACAAAACTCTTCCGGTCAAACCATCGTACTTTCTCGTAACGGTGAAGTGATCATTCTTGATGATCAAAATCGTGAACGTGTACATTATAGAATTCAATATGGAGCTAAGCTATTACTAAAAGAAGGCGAAAGTATTAAGCAGGGGCAAAAAATTGCTGAGTGGGATCCTTACACAATTCCAGTAATTGCTGAAAAAGAAGGTGTGCCACATTTCGTTGACTTGATTGAGGGTGTTACAATGCGCGAAGTGATCGATGAATCAACCGGTATTTCTAGCCGTGCGGTTATTGATGCAAAATCTTCACGTACTAGTGCAGAGCTTCGTCCAATGATAAGTATGCGCGATGCGAAGGGTAATCCAATTAAACTTGAAAATGGTATTGAGGCACGTTATTTCTTGCCAATAGATGCGATTATTTCAATTGAAAATGGTATTAAAATTCCAGCTGGTGAAATTCTTGCACGTATTCCGCGTGAAACTTCAAAAACTCGCGATATTACTGGTGGTTTGCCACGCGTATCAGAACTATTTGAAGCACGTCAACCAAAAGATGCGGCTATAATTGCAGAATTTGATGGTAGAATTGAGTTTGGTAAAGATTATAAGGCGAAACGTCGTATTGGCGTTGCTCCTGAAAATGAGAATCTACAGCCGGTTGAATATTTGGTACCTCGTGGACGTCACATTGTTGTGCAAGAAGGAGACTATGTACGTAAAGGTGACTTGCTAGTAGATGGTAACCCAGTACCACATGATATTTTGCGTGTAATGGGTGTGGAAGCTTTAGCTGTTTATTTAGTAAGCGAAATACAGCAGGTTTACCGTTTGCAAGGTATCACAATTAACGATAAACATATCGAAGTTATTGTGCGTCAGATGTTACAAAAAACTGAGGTGCATAATGCTGGCGATACAAACTTTATCGTTGGAGATCATGTTGATAGAGTGTTGTTTGACCACGAAAATGGTAAATTAATGAAAGAAGGCAAAAATCCTGCAACTGGTCAACCAGTATTGCAAGGTATTACCAAGGCATCATTGCATACTAAATCATTTATTTCAGCGGCATCGTTCCAAGAAACAACTCGTGTTCTAACTGAAGCAGCTGTTTCAGGTAAAATCGATGGTTTGGCTGGTCTAAAAGAGAACGTAATAGTTGGTAGATTAATTCCTGCAGGTACTGGTAGTGCTATGCGTCGTATGCGAGCAACAGCGCAAAACCGTGATAAGGAATTACTGGCACAAACTGAACCTCTGGAAATGGAAACGGAAATTGAGCAGTCAGTTGCGTAACTGAATTGTTGATTGATTGCATAAAAAAACAAGCTTAATGCTTGTTTTTTTATTTTTCGTTTGTTAGATTGATCAATCATTTTTGCTTTGGCCAAAATTGTAGTTGTATGCAAGTTTTATGAAAATTGAAAAAACAAAAATTCCATTATCAGTCTGGGCAATTGGATTTGCCAGTATGCTGTTGAATATTTCAACAGTCATGGTGTTTGGAGTTGTAGCACTTTATCTAAAGCAAATTTTAGGTGCTGAGACAGGGTTTATTGTTATGCTTGAGGGTTTCTTTGAAGCAATGGCTTTTGCTATGAAATTACTTTCTGGGCTAATTAGTGATTATTTAAGACGTCCTAAAAAAGTAATGGCCATAGGTTTTGCCATGGTCACAATTTCTAAGCCAATTTTTGCATTATTTGCAACAGTCCCTACTGTAATTATTGCAAGATTACTTGATCGTTTAGGCAACGGCATGCAATCAACGCCACGGGATGCTTTAGTTGGTGACTTAGCTCCAGATGGCACTAAAGGTTGCTGTTTTGGTTTACGCAATGCTATGGCTACCGCAGGGTCATTTATCGGTGGTGGCCTAGGTTTTATAGCAATGTACAGCTTTAATTTTAGCTACCAACAAGTTTTTATGTGGGCAAGTATTCCAGCAGCTATAGGTTTTATATTATTGCTAATTTTTGTCCATGACCCACACGAAAAAGAAGTTACAGCTAACAAAAAACCAATACGGCATCCATTACACCTTAGTGACTTGGCGCGCTTAGGCAAATCTTATTGGCTACTAATGATTGTTGCCGTAGTCTTTATGAGTTCACGCATAGGTGAGTCTATGTTGGTGTTACATGCAACACAAAATTTTGGCATGGACCCAAGCTTTGCTCATGGTATTTTAATTCTTTATAACTGTACCAATTCACTATTTTCCTATCCAGTTGGTTTACTTTCAGATCATTTAGGACGATTTGGATTTTTATCTTTAAGTTTTGTGATACTAATAACAGCAGATATACTGCTTGGTTTTTCAAGTGATTTATGGGTAATGCTGATAGGAGTAGCACTCTGGGGTATTCAAATCGGTATGAGCCAAGATATGTTTTTATGCATGATTGCTGATCAAGTTCCAGAAGACCTAAGAGGGACAGGAATTGGTTTTTATTACCTAATAAATTCTTTAGGGTTACTAATGGCAGGACTCGTTGGTAGTTCACTTGCCAATAAGTACGACTTATTTACAACATTTATTGGCAGTGGTGCAATTGCTTTACTTGCACTAATTTTGTTAATTACTATGCGTCCGGTAATTGATATTAAGCGTTAATATTTAGTTGAGTTTTATGGCCCACTCCTTATTTTGAGAGGGGTCAATGT
>CANMNU010000001.1 GCA_947499175.1 Alphaproteobacteria bacterium | reverse complement strand
AAAACTTCTTCTTTTTCCCAGCTACAAATTGCCTTAGTTTTACCTGCCCAACAATCAAAGGCTATTCCGACAGTTGGAATAATTGATTGATCAAAAGTAGCTGTTCCGCAATATTGATCAACCACTCTTTCTAGCGCCCCCACATCATATACTGATCCCCATGGAATGCGTTTACGGAAAATATTTGGTCCACCGTCGTATAATGCTTGAACTAAATCGTCTGCACTCCATTTGGGTTTTAATGGATCGTCTTTTGACGCTACAGACAATCCGGCAGCTAACATACATCCAATTGATGTGCCACCAGCAATATGGAACAATTTTGAAATAGGTTGTCCGGTTTTTTCTTCAATTTCTTTTAGTACTTTTCCTGGAATTGCTCCCCTTAGGGCGCCGCCATCAATTGCTAAAGCTCGTACAGTTTTTACTTTTGCTCTAGCTTCTTTTGTTTCTTGTTCTATTAATTTTTCTAATTCTTCTGCACCTTGGAAAACGGAAATAAACCAAGTAATCGCAAAGAAAAGGTGGATTGTAATCTTTTTGTATTTTAACATAATTTCCCCTGAATTTTTAATACATATCTGTACTTAAAAGCTACGTTGAATGTGTTAATTTTTTATTAACAAAGTAAGAAAATTGAAAAGCATTCAGTTAATTAAAAATGAAGCACTAAATATGCCTGTAGGTTTTTTAGTGGTGGCCTAGGAAACCGATTTTCCTTGTGCTAAACTTTGAGAAAATAAGAAGCTTTAGTGTTTGTGAAGAAATATATATCCGGTGTACTAGTACCTTGTGTGCTTGCCCTATTGCTCACATCTTGTGCAGACGATAGCGAAAAATTCGATGAAATGTCTGTTGAACAGCTGTACCTTATGGCAGTTGATCGCATGGAAGCAAAAAAATATAAAGAAGCTGGCACAGCATATGCTGAAGTGGAACGTCAACACCCTTATTCTGACTGGTCACTTAATGCACAAATTATGTCTGGATATGCATATTATCTAGCTAAAAAATACGAAGAAGCTAATGAAGCATTCCAGGTCTTCATTCAATTGCACCCTGGACATGAATATGTGCCGTATGCAATGTATATGCTTGGCTTGATTGCCTATGAAGAAATTCCAATTGTTGAACGTGACCAAACACCAGCTAAAGAAAGTACGGATGCTTTCCAAAAGCTAATGAATCGCTTCCCAGATACTGCTTATGCTAAGGATGCTCGATTGAAAATTGATTTTATTCGTGACCATTTAGCTGCTAAGGAAGTTGAAGTGGCACGATATTATCAGCATAAAGAAGCACATTTGCCAGCCATAAATCGTTTAAAAGGTGTTGTCAAAGATTATGAAAATTCAGCGCACGTACCTGAGGCTTTGTATCGTTTAGTGATCTCATATTTAGCACTTGGATTATACGACGAAGCACAAGCCTCCGCTGCAGTGCTTGGTCATAACTATAATAGTACAACCTGGTATGCTGAAGCCTTTGCTGCTATACAAGCGGTGAAACGCTAGCTTATGTTACTTACGCTTAGCATACGAAATGTTGTGTTAATAGAAGCGTTAGATTTAAGCTTTGAACAAGGGTTTTGTGTTTTTACAGGCGAAACAGGCGCTGGAAAATCTATTCTACTTGATGCACTTTGTTTAGTCTTAGGTCAAAGGGGAGAGCAAGCCCTGATTCGCAAAAACACTGAACAAGCCTCAGTTTTTGCTGAATTTCAGCACAGTTCAATGCTTGATACATTTTTTGAACAACAAGGAGTACCTGTACGTGAAGTTATTTCCTTACGCAGGGTACTGCAAACTAATGGTCGCTCTAAAGCTTTTATTAATGATGAACCAGTTTCAGTGCAGATTTTAAAAACTCTTGGTGATCAATTACTCAATATTCATGGTCAGCACGACCATTTATTTGAAATTAGCAAACAACGGGAGTTGTTAGATCAATTTATTGACCTTAGCATTAAGCGAACAGTTGAACTTGCATTTAATGATTTGCAAGTTGCTAAAGAAAATCTAGCAAATTTTGAAACAAATTTATCTAGCGCCCATAGTCAACGAGCGTTTCTTAAAATGCAGTTGGATGATCTTAATAAATTACGCCCCCTAGAAGCTGAAGAAACATTATTGCTAGAAAAACGTCAATCCATCGCAGGTTTTGCAAAAATTGCAGATACAGTTTCAAATTGTTTGAAAGGCTTAACTTATCCCAAAGATTTAGCAGCTGAAATTGGCTTGCACCAACAGACTTTAGTTAGGTCTAATAATATTAAATTGCAAACGTTAGAAGATGCGGCCAAAGGTTTAGACCGCGCTTATATTGAAATTAAAGAAGTTCAACAACTCCTGCAAGATTTACTTGAAGAGCATCAAGATCATGCGTATCAATTGCAAACTTATGATCAACGTTATAGCGAAATTCATACTATTTCTAAAAAATATGGAATAAGTGGCGACGAACTTCATCCGCTTTGGCTTTCCTTGCAAAAACAAGGCAATAATTTAGATGACCCTGAACATGAACGAAACCAGCTACAAAAACAAGTTTCGCAAATGATGCAGCAGTACATTAATGCTGCTAAAATTTTATCAAACAAACGCATGCAAGCAGCTGAGGTTTTAGAAAAAGCCGTTCTTAATGAGTTGCCTGATCTATTCTTACCACATGCACGTTTCCGCATTAATTTGCAACCTCTGGCTGAAGGTCAATGGGGGCCAACTGGAATTGAGCAAGTTATTTTTGAAGTATGCATGAATCCTGGACAACCTTTTAGTGCGCTGCACAAAACTGCATCAGGTGGTGAAATGGCGCGATTGATGTTGGCCTTAAAAGTTGTTACTTCAACCCAGAAAAATTTAGCGACCCAAATTTTTGATGAAATTGATCAAGGAGTCAGCGGTTCAATTGCCCTGGCGATTGGCAAGCGCTTGCGTCGTTTGGGTAATTGTGGTCAAGTAATGGCAATCACTCATTCGGCACAAGTTGCATCTCAAGCGCAATATCATTTGGTTGTGCAAAAAGAACAGAGACAAACTACAACAAATACTAATGTTTTGGTTTTGGGAGAATCTGAGAGAGTTAACGAAATTGCCCGCATGCTTTCAGGTCATGAAATTAATGATGTGGCTCGCCAAGCCGCAATTGAGTTAATGAAGGAGTAACCATGATTATTCTATGCGCAGGTGGTACAGGTGGACATGTCTTTCCAGCCGAAGGTCTGGCTGCAATTTTAAAAAAACGTGGCCATAAACTTGGCTTAATTACTGACAAACGTGCCATGAATTTTGTTAACTATGAATATTTTGACGCAATTCAAATTGTAAATGTTAGACGTAGTAGTATCTTGATTTACCTATTAACCATAGTAGAATGCGTATTAAAATCGTTATGGTTCTTATACTCTAATAAGGCCAAAATTGTCGTGGGATTTGGTGGCTATCCTTCATTGCCAGGCATGATTGCTGCCAAAATACTATTTAAAAAAACTTTAATTCACGAACAAAATGCCGTTCTTGGCAGAGCTAATAAATTTTTATTGAAATTCACTAAAGGCTTAGCTACTAGCTTTTGTTCAACTAAATACGCACCAAGTTCAGCATCTTGGATTGGCAACCCTGTCCGTGAATCAGTAAAGGCTGCTATGTCAGCCGTGCCTTCCAAAAACCTAGAACGATTTCATATTTGTGTTGTTGGTGGCAGCCAGGGCGCAAAACTTTTTTCCGAAGTTTTGCCAAAGGCAATAGAATTGTTACCTCAAGAGTTGCATCAAAGTTTACTTATTACACAACAATGCCGTGCTGAACAGCTAAACCAAGTTGCTCAAATTTATAAAAAACTTGGGGTACAAGCAACTTTGGAAAGTTTTTTTAGTGATATGCCAAGCAGGTTAAGCCAAGCTGATTTGGCGGTTTGCCGTTCAGGAGCATCGACTATTTCTGAGCTTACCTGCTTTGGGGTTCCAGCTGTTTTTGTACCATTAGCTATTTCAAAAGATAATGATCAAGGGGAAAATGCTCAAGCAATAGTTAAAGCTGGTGGTGCGTGGGTGTTTAAGGAAAAAGAATTAACCCCACAAAAATTGGCTGATTTGTTTTTGAAAGTTATGCAAAATCGCAAAATTTTGGACACTATGAGTATTTCAATGCGCACCTTTGCAAAACCACTTGCTGCAGAAAATTTAGCTAACTGGGTTGAAAGTTTCCTGTAGGATAGCTATTTTTATAATTAACTCTTCTAATAAAATTAAACATGAACATTTTACCTGGTCAAACTCGAGCACTTCACTTTATTGGTATAGGTGGCATTGGTATGAGCGGTATTGCCGAAGTCCTTCACCAAAGCGGTTACCAAGTTCAAGGCAGTGACATAACTGAAAGCTATAATACTAAAAGATTACAGGCCTTAGGTATTTCAATTTTTGTAGGGCATAGTGCTGGCAACATAGCTAATGTGCAAGCTGTGATTGTTTCAACTGCTGTTAAGTCTGATAACCCTGAACTGATTGAAGCACGGTGTTTGCGAATTCCTGTAATGCATCGCTCGGAAATGTTGGCGGAAATCATGCGCAGTCGTTTATCTCTGGCTGTTGGTGGTACCCATGGCAAAACTACAACCACTTCACTAATGGCTTGGCTGCTTGATGCTGCTGGCATGGACCCAACTGTTGTTAATGGCGGAATTATTAATGAATATAATACCAATGCTAGGCTTGGTAAAAGCAACTGGGCTGTGGTTGAGGCTGATGAATCAGATGGCAGTTTTACCCGCCTTCCAGCGACTATTGCTGTAGTTACTAATATTGATCCAGAACACATGGAGCATTATGGTACTTTTGAGTCCCTAGTTGGTGCTTTCAGGCATTTTGTACGAAACATGCCGTTCTATGGTCTAGGAGTATTATGTAGTGATCATCCAGTAGTTAAATCCTTAGCTGAAGAAATTAGTGATCGCCGTATTGTTACCTATGGGTTTGACAAAACAGCAGATGTTAGCGCGCAAAATGTTAGGTACGAAGCAGATGGCATTATTTTTGATGTTATTTTACGTTCATGTTACCTAAAAAAACAGCGTACTATGGCCAATAATATTGGCGGTAATGTCACAACTTTGCCTGCAATTTTAAAAGATGTTTATTTGCCGATGATGGGCCGCCACAACGTGCAAAACGCCTTAGCCGTAGTTGCAGTTGCCCAAGAATTAGGAGTGGCTGATGCTGTATTGCGCCATGCATTTAAAACCTTTAAAGGAGTTAAGCGCAGATTTACTCAGGTAGGCAATGTCAATGGCGTTCTCATTATTGATGATTACGCACATCACCCAGCCGAAATTCAAGCAGCAATTGCTTCAGCCAAACAGGCTGTTAAAGGTAAAATTTATGCAGTTGTCCAACCGCACCGTTACTCGCGACTAAAAGACTTGTTTGAGGATTTTAGCAATTGCTTTGAAGGTTGTTACCAAATTCTTGTATCGCCAGTTTATTCTGCTGGTGAAGCCCCCAACGGTGTTACTGGCAAAGATTTGGCCAACAGTATTGCAAGCACTGGATTAACTGTTAGATATTTTGAGAATCCATCAGAATTGCCAGGTCTACTAATACCACTTTTGCAACCAGATGACATGATTATTTGTATGGGAGCAGGTAGTATTACAGCTTGGGCTTACGAGCTTGCACATACATTAGAAGAAAACTTTAATCCACTATTGAAAACTTCCAAAAAGGTTTCAAATGGAAGCTGTTAATTTTTTAAAAATTGCTAAAACAGATTATGAATCTCTACCTAATGTAAGGGGGCGTTATAGCTTTGGCATTCCGTTGGCTAGTTTAACTTGGTTTCAAGTTGGTGGCCCAGCTGAAGTGATTTATAAACCAGAAGATACTGCCGACCTTCAGCATTTTTTGAAAAATTGTAAAAAAATACCATATTTCATTTTAGGCGCTGGGTCAAATACACTAGTGCGTGATGGTGGCTACGATGGGGTGGTTATTAAATTAGGTCGTGGTTTTTCCAAAATGATTATTCAAAATGATGAATTAATTGTAGGTGCCGCTGCATTAGATCGTACCGTTTCTATGTTTGCTATGCAGCATAGTTTTTCAGGCCTTGAATTTTTAGTGACCATACCAGGTTCAATCGGTGGAGCTGTTGCGATGAATGCTGGTTGTTATGGTATTGAAATCAAGGATATTTTAAACTGGGTTGAAATCATTGATGATCAAGGTAAATTACAACGTCTCCAGCCATCTGAACTAAACTTTAGTTACCGTAAAGCTGTGTTGCCTAAAAGTTGTGTTATTGTTTGCGCCAACTTTAAAGTTAAGCTTGGAGATGCTGTTGCTATTCAACAAAAAATGCAAGGTTACCTAAATTTACGTGAGGAAAGCCAACCTACTAAAGGGCGTACTGGTGGTAGCACATTTAAAAACCCAGACAATAATAAAGCCTGGGAGCTAATTGACCAGGCTCAATGCCGTGGTTTAACAATTGGTGGTGCGCAAATTTCTGAAAAACACTGTAATTTTATGCTTAATACAGGCGGTGCTTCTGCTTTAGAATTAGAAAATTTGGGGGAAGCTGTGCGCCAAAAAGTTCTAGATTTTTCCGGACAATACCTTGAATGGGAAATTATCAGAATTGGTATAGGTAGTGTTCAAAGAACCATCACAACAATAACTTAATTCTATGATATTTGTAAATACTAGCTATAATAACAACAAGTTTTAAAACAAATTATTTACAGTCGTTAATTTATGAAAATTTTGTTCCTAGGTGATATATTTGGCCGTAGCGGTCGTGATGCGGTGGCTAAACACTTACCGGCCTTAAAGCAGAAATACCAGCCTGACTTTACAGTTATTAATGGGGAAAATGCTGCCCATGGTTTTGGGCTAATGCCAGTTATGGCGCAAGATTTTTTTAGACTTGGGGTAGATATTATCACTGGTGGTAATCACACTTTTGATAAATCTGAAATTATCTCATTGATTAGCCAAACTGATAAAGTTTTACGCCCTTTAAATTTGCCAAAGTGTGCTCCTGGTAAAGGATACGGTCTCTATACTTTAAAGGGAAAAACTTTAATGGTAATTAACGTCATGGGTCGTTTATTTATGGAGCCATTTCTTGATTGCCCATTTCGAGCTGTGGAAGATGTTTTAAAGCTTTATCCTTTAGGTGGTGCTATTTCAGCTATTTTTATTGATGTTCATGGCGAAACTACTTCTGAAAAAATGGCACTGGCTAAGTATTTTGATGGAAGGGTATCAGCAGTTATTGGTACCCATACCCATGTTCCAACCGCTGATGCGCAAATCATGAAGGGTGGCACAGCTTATTTAACTGATGCTGGCATGTGCGGTGATTACGATTCGGTAATTGGTTTGCACCCTGAAACTGCATTTGCTAATTTTTTAAAAAAAATACCGAAACCTAAGCAAAAAGAACCTGCAACAGGTGAAGGCACGGTTTGTGGGGTATTTATTGAAGTTGGACAGGGTGGAAAAGCTTGCACTATTCAACCAATCCGGCTTGGTCCAGTTTTGGCAAATGCTGGATAATACTTTGAAAAGTGGTCACTTAAGTTTTTAAAATATTTATATCCCAATAATTTTTTGAAAATATTACCTATAATATGGCTGTCGACTATTAATTTGTTCTTCAACATACGGGGAAGGACGTCGTGCATTTTGGTTAACCTTCACTCCGCCTTGGTATTGGTAGCTTTTTGGTACGGTATGATCAATGCCAGCCCCCATATTAACAACTTTTTCAGGGCGTCCTTGCAGCATTGCCGTTTCTGATGGTACATGTTTTCTAACATTATTTAGGCTGTGTTGTTCGCGGTAAATATTGGTTGCTGTAAAAAAACCACTTAGGAAAAATACGCATCCTAGGAACATGAAAGAAAAAATTAGGGTAAAAAGTGTTGATTTGCTCATGGTGAACGTTAAAACCTCAGTGATGTAAATACGTTTAAACTCGCTCCACAGGGCTGGTTTAGTAATCCTCCCGTGGTGTTGTAATGTTTTTTTAGTATTTGTTTGTGTTTGTTGAATAGGTCTATAAGGTTGATTGAAATGTCTGTTGTGATGTGCTGTATAGTTTTGTGCCCCCAAATTTTTTCCTGTGTTTGTTTGAAAATAAAATGGATGAGGTTGGTAATTAAGCGCTTGAGTTTGAAATTGTGGATTTTCAAACTCTGGTTGTTGGTTAAAGTTAAGTCCAGCAACTGGCAAATTTACAGTATGGCTGATTTTTTTTAAATTAAATAAATTTGCAAATTTTGATGCTGAAAAACTAGAAACAGGATCGTCAAATTGCCTGAATGACTTTTGCTGGAATTTCACCAAGGAATTTATCTCATTACATCTTTTTAATGTTAACACAATTTTAACAAAAACCTGAAACAAATGTCCTTGTGTTTTTTGTAAGAATACTTATTTAGTTATTGCTAGCCTTATTTATTAAAGCATCAATTTTAGCGACATTATCAAAGTGATTATCTAAATAAAAACGTAATTCAGGGGCTACTCTGGTTTTTAATTGTTTCGCAACTCCCGTGCGCAAATACCATGCGTTCGCTTTCATGTATTTAACAACAGTTTCTTGGCCAATACCTCCTAGCGGCATTACACCAATTTGAGCATGGCGAAGATCAGGAGATACTGTCAAATGGGTAATCGTAACTGGTGATTTAGGTTTTATTAAATTATCTTCCTCGTCACGCTCAATTGGTAAGCAGTCACGTTGTATAATCTGACACAATAAAAAACGTAGTTCTTCGGCTACTTTTTCCTGACGATGACTTGATGCCTTAGTTGGTACAAAAAGTTTTAACATAAACGCTCCTTTACCATACTTAAGATGGCAATTTTTTTATAATTTCCAAGACCACCCCTTGAAAAAAATAAATAATAAATATTAATGCCATGGGAGATAAGTCCCAACCACTAATTGGTGGAATAACTCGGCGAATTGGCCCAAGTGCTGGCTCAGTAATGCTTTGCAAGAAATTATGCACAGTATAAACTGCGGTATTATATTTATTAATAATGTTAAACGACTCTAATAAGCCTAAAACAACATAAATAACCAAACAAAACTTATACAAGCCAAGCAAGTCGTAAACAACATTGAATAGTGGGCCTAAAATTATCATTCTAAAAAACCTGTTACTTTTTTGCAGTTTAGCTTAGTTTGCTGGCGAAGAAAACGTAAGAATTTTATACTGCCGAAGCAAATTAGAAACGCAAGGGATGCCTTAGGCTTTATTCTGAGTTAGCCATTCAAATATGCATTGTTTTAATAAAACGCTACACTGCAACTGCAGTGACGTTTCTAGATATATTTATCACTCTCTACGAGAAAGTAACAATGCAGTTTCCTATTTTTAAGCAATTTTCTTCACATGCGGTAACACATAAAAATATGACCAATTTAATAGAGATTTCTGAATATCGCCTAATTCTGGCAAAGGTACTTAACCAATCACCTGAATGGGTCTTTATGCATTTGCCAAATATTAATTTAACACCCCTACAAAAAAAGATGTTAAATGATATGGTGCAACGTAGGTTAAATAGTGAACCAATTGCTAAAATATTGGGATACAAGGAATTTTATGGCAGAAATTTCATAACTAGTGCCAGTACCCTTGATCCTAGACCTGATTCTGAAACATTGATTGATGCTATCGTACAGTGTTATGAAAAAGATTATTCGTATCAAATTCTAGATTTAGGGTTAGGCACTGGGTGTTTGTTATTTACACTTTTATGTGAGTTACCACATGCAGTTGGAGTAGGAATCGATTATAGCTTTGCGGCTTTAAATATTGCAAAAAAAAATCAAGAATTTTTACATTTAAAAGATAGATCTGTTTGTGTTCAAGGTAATTGGGTAGAGGCTATCAAAGGTAAATTTGATCTTATTGTTAGCAATCCTCCTTATATTGGCACATTTGAATTACTTGACTCTTCAACTATGCATGACCCACACTCTGCATTATTTTCAGGGTTAACAGGATTAGAAGCCTACCAAAAAATTATTCCTCAATTAAATTTACTGTTAAAACCTTTTGGCAAAATTTTTCTTGAAATTGGCAAAGGGCAAGAATTGTGTGTTGCAAACATCGCATTAAGCTGTGGCTTAAAAAATCAAGGTGTTTTCCCAGATCTGTCTGGCACTATACGTGTGCTATGTTATAGTGCAGATAATAAGTAAAAATAACTTTAGTATTTATGAATAAGTTTGATTTAATTTTTCTGGGAGTTCTTGTGCTTTCAGCAGTTACTGGTCTTATCCGAGGAGTAACTAAGGAAATACTTAGCTTAGTTTCTTGGCTTGGTGCTGTAACCATGGCATACTTACTTTTTCCATTAACTCAACATTTGGCACGTAGCCAAATTACTAACCCAATGCTTGCTGATGGAGTCACAATTTTCGGTATATTTATCATTTTTTTAGTGGTACTTACATTGGTTAGCCATTTTTTAACTTCAAGAGTGCGTCAAAGCGCACTCAGTGGAGTTGATCGTTCTTTAGGTGTTGCTTATGGTTTGCTACGTGGTTGTGCTATTTTGTTTGTTGTTGAGCTTTTTACTAGTTGTTTATGGTTACGGCCAGATCATCCTGAAATGATTAAGCAAAGTCGTTTTTCTAACTTTATGTACAAGGGCAGCGATACTCTTTATGTTCTTTTACCAAGTGAAGCACAAGCTTGGATTCGCTCATCACAAGAAAAACGTTTAAGTGAACGTAGACCTACATCAATTGACGATATTAAACAAGCTGGACAGTTAGCTGCAAATATTAGCAATCAAGTGAGCAGTAAAATTGGCACAGAAATTGCCCCAGTTGTGCAAGCAGCCCTTGATAGAGCAAATAAAACATCAGTTTCTGCAGAAGATCTGGCTAATTTAAAACCTAAGGAACAGAGTGAAAATAAAGTTTCAAAAAAAACTAACACCGTTAAACAAGATATTGAAATGGAACGATTAATTAATCAAGCCACCGCAGAATAGGAGTATTCTAATGTTTAAAAATATTTTATCTTTGCCAATTATAATTTTAACAACAATATCTTTGTTACACCCTATTCAAGCTAACACCAACAAACAAAATGCTTCAGCAACTTGCCAAAAATCAGTATGTAAGGAGATAAAGTGTCCCCCCTGTGACGAGCCACTACCAGGAACTGCCCTTTGGCACTATATGAAGGGAGTTGAAGAAATTATGGGCATGAGAAATGCTACTAATGCGTATTTGGCTAATGAACACTTTAAACGTGCTGCAGACATGGATTATGCTCCAGCTATTAAAGCTTTAGCAGATAGCTACTATTCAGGTGATGGCATTGATAAAGACCAACACCAAGCCTTAATGCTATATATTCGTTCAGCTGAATTAGGGGATGGCTCAGCCCAGTTTAATGCCGGAGTGATTTTACTGCGCGGTTATGCAGGCCCAACAAACTATGAACTAGCTTTTTATTACTTGTGTCTAGCAACCATGAATGAAGGTCTTGATGAAATGGCTCAAGATGCCGCAATTTACCGTGATGAAGCAGGGACTTTACTAACTCCAGAGCAGGCGCTGTCGGTATATCGCAAATTAGCTGTAAAAAAAGTAAATAGAGTACATTAAAATCAAAATAAACCTGTATGCCTACTCTTTTTAAAGAAGCTGTCCAGTAACAATAGGACTACTCCTATCACAATTGCAGCATCTGCTACATTAAAAGTGTACCAATGGTAATCAAAAATGTAGAAATCAATAAAATCAACAACTCCACGAAACCGCAATCGGTCAACCAGATTGCCTATGGCACCAGCAAGAATAATTGCTGTGGCATAGCGTTGTGTAGAGTTTTCAGCCCTAAGCCACCAAAAGGCCACAATCACGGACATAACGCAAACCCCCACCACAAGAAGAATGAATTGCAGGTTTGAATAAGCTTTTAACCAACCAAAAGTGACACCATTGTTAAACGTTAGGATAAAATTAAAACAAGGCGCTATATTTACAGCTTCCCCTATATTGATTTTTTCAAGCACGAGAAATTTTGAAAATTGATCAATTAAAAGAAGTAAAACTGCTGTAATGATACTTCCTTTTTTAGGAAGCTTGCGAAAAGTGAGCATTCACAACCTCGTCACAGCGTTTACATAAATCATCACTGGTTCCTTGGCCTACTTCGGGTAAGACTTTCCAGCAGCGCCCACATTTTTGCCCCTCGGCAATTTCAACTACCACGCTGATTCCTTTTACTTCTTCTAAGGTAAAAGCGTTGGCTGGCATTTGCGCACGTACAATAATACATTGTGACGCAATTGCTAATTCAGCCCAATCAATTGGAGCTAAGCAATCAGCCCATTCTTTGCCAACATACATTATTAGTTTTGCTTGCAGGCTTGACCCAATAGTTTTAGAAGAACGCTCTACCTCTAATGCGCCGGTTAAAACCTTGCGAATATTGCGCAAATCTTCCCATCGTGCAGCAATTGATGGGTTATCCCACTGGCGTGGCGATTCAGGAAAACGTTGAGCATGGATACTGCTAGGATTGTCTGATTTTTGAAAACTTTGCCAAGCTTCTTCTACTGTAAAGCTTAACACTGGAGCTAACCAATGTACTAAATGACTAAATACATGATGCATTACTGTAAGTGTACTTTGGCGCTGTAAATTATGGGTAGCATCACAGTACAATATATCTTTTCTAATATCGAAATAAAATGCAGAAAGATCAGTGGCACAAAAGCTATGTAATTCACTATAAAAATCAGCAAAATCATAAGTTTTAAGTAACTTTTGATGACTTTTTTCGATGTCTTTTAAACGATGTAACACCCATTGTTCCAAACTGGGCAATTTATCATATTCTACTTCATCTTTATGATCATAACCGCCTAGGGCTCCAAGCAAATATCGTAAAGTATTACGTAACCTTCTATAAATATCTTCATTATGCTTTAAGATATCCTTACCAATGCGTACGTCATCAGTATAATCTGTGCTAGCCACCCAAAGGCGCAGCATATCGGCACCGAGGGTATCGATCACCTGTTGTGGTTCAACCCCATTACCTTGGGATTTTGACATTTTGTAGCCTTTTTCATCTAAAACAAAGCCATGGGTTAATACTTGCTTATACGGAGCACGTCCACGAGTACCACATGAATGTAATAGAGAAGTTTGGAACCACCCTCGGTGTTGATCTGAGCCTTCAAAATACATATCTGCGGGCCAGCTCATATCCAGGTTGTTTTCTAAAATAAATGTGTGAGTACAAGCGCTATCAAACCAAACATCTAAAATGTCGGTGGCTTTTTCAAAATCATCAGCATTATAGGAATTGCCTAAAAAGTACGCACTGTCATATTTGTGCCAAGCTGCTATGCCTTCTATAGCGATAGCATCTACTATGCGTTGGTGCACCTCTTCATCACGTAATACTTCACCGGTATTTTTGTTGGTAAAAACTGTAATTGGCACACCCCAAGTGCGCTGGCGCGATAGGCACCAATCAGGACGATTGCTTACCATAGCAGAAATACGATTTTTGCCCATGGCCGGAAACCACTCTACATTATCAATTTCAGCCATGGCTTTTTTACGAAGGTCGTTAGTATCCATACTAATGAACCACTGGGAAGTTGCTCGGTAAATTAACGGAGCTTTGGAACGCCAGGAATGCGGGTAGCTATGCACTAATTTACTTGATTTGAGCAAAGTTTTTGTTTCACTTAGTTTTTCTAAAATTTCAGGACCAATTTTAAAAATATGCTTTCCAGCAAACATTGGAACATGCGGGGAATAAGCACCATCACCCTGTACGGTTTCTGGAACTTCAAGGCCAAATTCTTGACCAACGATAAAGTCTTCAATTCCGTGGCCAGGAGCAGTGTGCACTAAACCAGTTCCAGCATCAGTTGTTACGTGTTCACCTGGAACCATAGGCACATCAAAATCGTAACCTAGGCCGTGCCATGGATGCTGACAAATTGTACCCTTTAACGTTTCACCATTAACATGCCCAATAATACGATAATCAATAACATCTAACGTGGCTGTAACTTCTGTTACTAAATCTTTAGCAATCAACAAACGCATACCTGCTGAAATTAATTCAGTGCCATCTAAAACCTCAATAACACTGTAATTGTGATCAGCCCCATAGGCTATCGCACGATTACCAGGC
The DNA here is from genome assembly GCA_947499175.1 of Alphaproteobacteria bacterium. GTDB lineage: Bacteria > Pseudomonadota > Alphaproteobacteria > Paracaedibacterales > CAITNM01 > CAITNM01. Next base: position 23,112 of record CANMNU010000001.1, on the reverse strand, counting down.
AAAGTCCAAGGTGTTGTTGTCCAAATTACTGCATGAGCATTTTTTAAGGTTTCAACACTTGGTTTAACAATTGGGAAAGCAACAAAAATTGCATCGCTTGTATGGTTATGGTATTCAACTTCTGCTTCAGCCAGGGCTGTTTTTTCAACTACTGACCACATAACTGGTTTAAGGCCACGGTAAAGCCCGCCATTCATTAAAAACTTACCTAGTTCTGATGCAATTTTGGCTTCGTTCTTAAATGCCATGGTGATGTATGGATTCTTCCAATCAGCAACAATTCCTAAACGTTGTAATTCTTCTGATTGGGTACTTATCCACTTATTGGCATAAGCTCGACAAGATTCAATGTATTCTAAAACATCAACTTCTTCTTTGCGCTGGCCTTTTGCACGATATTGTTCTTCCACCTTCAGTTCAATTGGCAAACCGTGGCAGTCCCAACCTGGTACTAATGGTGCGTTATAGCCAGCCATCTGATAGGTTTTATTAACTATATCTTTTAAAATGTATGATAAGGCATGGCCATTGTGTAGGTGGCCATTGGCATAAGGAGGACCCCAATGTAAAATGAACTTTGGTAAATCCTTTGCTTGCCGGCGTAAAAGGTTATAAAGATCAATTTTTTTCCAAAACTCTAAGAAATCCTTTTCACGAACAGCTAAGTTAGCTTTCATTGCAAAATCGGTCTTTGGCAAAAAAACCGTGTCTTTATAATCCTTCGTCATGCTTGAACTTTTTTACTTGGTTATACATTTCTAGACGATTTTTGAGTTTTTTAAAAGTACTTAAGGAGTGAACTAATTACATAAAGGATTGGCAACAGAATCAGGGATGACCAAGCAATGTAGCCCATGAAACTTGGCATTTCCACACCACTTTGCTTGGCTATGCTGCGTACCATAAAGTTTGGAGCATTACCAATATAGGTGATTGCCCCCATGTAGACTGACCCTAATGATATTGCTAGTAATGTTGATGGTAATTGATTCATTAAAATTTGGGCATTACCACCAGCCATTTTAAAGAATAATAGATAGGTTGGGGCGTTATCTAAAAATGCTGATAGGCTACCAGAAAGCCAAAAATATCGTGTATCAATTGGTAACCCTTCAAAGTGAGCAAAATCAAACAAGGCTGAAAATGGTCCTGAAGACCCCATTTTTAACATGGCAGAAATTGGTATAAGGCTTAAAAAAATCACCCAAAACACTCTAGCTACCTCTTTGAATGGATCAAAGTTGAAATGTTGTTCCTTGTGAATATGTTTGGGAGTAAGCACTAATGAGATGATGCCGATAACAACATACCCAATGTTACGAGCCACATCTTGCCATTTACCAAGCACCGGGGCAATTAGTGTAAGAATAACGATACATGCCATTAAGACAATGTTAATTCTACCTTCAATAGATATTCCAATATTATGGCGTTGGGAAACATGGTGTTTATTTTTAATACGATCAATAAATGCAAAAACACTAAGACAAGAACCTACAGTAATAATTAGTGGCAACCAGCCATTGATTAATGTCCACGTGAAATTGACCCCTGATAAATATCCCAAAAATAGTGGAGGGTCGCCCAAAGGTGTAAGGCTTCCACCAATATTAGCAACTATAAAAATAAAAAACACACCTAGGTGAGTTTTATATGGACGGTTGTGATTAAGCTTCAAAAATGGGCGGATTAACACCATAGATGCTCCGGTTGTACCAATAAAATTGGCAAGTAACGCACCTATTAATAAAATAAGCAGATTATTTTGCAAGCTGTCAGCTAAGTTAAATTGAATATTAATACCACCAGATACAGCAAAAAGCGCAAAAATAATTGCAATAAAAGCAATGTACTCGTGAAACAACATGTGGCTAATAGTTTGTAGTGATTGTGCGCCCCCCTCTGCCTGTATCACCACGGCAAAAGTCCAAATAGTAAGCACAGCTAAAATATGTTTTTCAAAGTTATGCCAAAATTTTGGCAGCAATAGTGGTGCTAATGCTAAGGATAGCATTAAAGTTATATAGGGAAATGCTGCAAAAATTGAATACATAGAATCCTTTCACTGGCATTTACAAATGGAATGGTTATTTACTTTAATAAAATTACACGAACCAACACAAACTATTTTTTTATCTTGATATTTACGAAGATTTCTTTTTAGATCAACGTAATAACTCAAATAATTAAATCATATGCGTAAATGGATTGATTTTCCTATAGTTGAAGGAGTTTGCAACAGACAAGCTCATGCTGATTTCCCAACGCAAAAAGATGGGACAAAAACTTACGAACGTGAACTTGGTAAGGAAGGTTTTTTCGGACCATGCACCCATATGATTCACCCCCATGCACCAACTGCCTGGACAAAGTGGGAGGGACCACTACAACCACAAGCTTATGATTTGAATAAATGGCAACAAAACCGTAACTGCCCATTTAAAACTGATTTATTTTTACACAATCGCCACACACAATTACGTTGGTGGCAAGTTACCGAATCTATGACGCACCTTGTTCGCAATGGGGACGGCGATCAATTACTCTTTATTCACCAAGGATCAGCTGAATTATTTTGTGATTACGGACACATGACAATTCGCACAGGTGATTATGTTGTTTTGCCGCGCTCAACCATGTGGCGTTTAGATGTGATTGAACCACTGGCAATTTTGCTAATTGAAGCAACTGATAGCAGTTACATGTTACCTGATAAGGGAATAGTTGGGCCTCATGCTATATTTGACCCTGCAATGCTTGATACACCGAAAATAAATGGTCAATTTAAAGAACAACAAATTGATGCTAATCATGAGTGGCAAGTCCATATTAAACGTCTTAATAAAATAAGTGTTGTAACCTATCCATTTAATCCATTAGATGCTCTGGGGTGGCATGGCAATCTAGCGCCGGTAAGAATTAATGTTAATGACATTAGACCTTTAATGAGTCACCGCTACCATTTGCCGCCGTCAGCCCATACAACGTTTGTAGCGAATCACTTTGTAATTTGTACATTTGCCCCAAGACCAATTGAAAGTGATCCTGGAGCTTTGAAAGTACCATTCTATCATAATAACGATGATTATGATGAGTTTATTTTCTACCATCGTGGACAGTTTTTTAGCCGAGACAATATTCACCCTGGCATGACCACTCTACACCCTTGTGGTTTCACCCATGGCCCTCACCCTGGTGCATTTGCTACTGCTTCACAGTTTTTCCGTAAAGAAACTGATGAGGTTGCAGTAATGGTTGATACACGGGATGCCTTAGAAAGAGGATCTGGAATAGATGCTATTGAATGGAAGGAATACGCTAAAAGCTGGAAAGCTATTGAAAAACCATAATAGATTAACCAACCCGACATGCATTTTTAAATTTCTTATTTTTATTGTATTAACACCAATTATTAACTATTTATTAATTTATAAATCTATTTGTTGTATTAGACCTAAACAAAAGGAATACAACAATGCGATTCATAAATTTTTTTTGCACCATTGTTATAGGTATATCACTGGCTAATAGCACAATAAGCTGTATGCAAAAGCTTAAGGGGGACCTTTATTCTGATGCTGATGGCTTTAGCTCATGTTCTGAACCTGAAAATAGCCCTATAATATCAGAAAATCAAGCTAATTTCGAGATTAGACCTTTTAAATTCCCCAATGAAGTAGAATTACAAAAGTCTGAAAATAACCGAACAATCTTAAAAAAACAAATTAATTTGCAAATACCGACTTTGAAATTTCCACCTGAAATCATAATGACAAACTCAGAAAAAATAAAATATCGCTCTTTGTCAATAATTAATTTACCTGAAATCACACAAGATCCATCAAAATTATTGGTTAAGCAGAGCTCATCTGAAGTTTCTTCAGACTCATTCATTATTGAAAAAAAATCTCAACCTCGTTGGCTACTTTCATTTGATGGAGGTGGCATACGCGGATTAATGCAACTGAACATTCTTGCCGAAATTGAAAGACTTACAAACAAATCATTTATTGAATTATTTGACGCAGTGGCAGGAACATCAATCGGTGGAATGATTGCATGTTTACTAACCATGCCAGATCCATTAAATCCTAAAAAGCCTAAGTATACCGCACAAAATTTGCTAGATATTTTTGTTGAAAGAAAAAATGAAATTTTCCAATCAAAGTGGCAATCTATGGGGGGACTTTTCTCTACCCGCTATAAAACCACACCACTTAAAAAATTATTGCAAGAATTACTAGGAGAAAATAAGTTCAAAGATCGTCTTTTACCAGTAGTTATTGTAACTCACAATTTACTTACAAATGAAGAATTACTGTTTTCTTCAGAAGATACAGAAGATTTTCTTACATGGACAGTTGCAGTAGCAACTGGAGCTGCACCAACCTACTTTAAGCCACAGCGTGTATTCCCGTTTGAATGCCATCCATCGCACCGTGGTTATGTTTTAAGTGATGGTGGTACCTGTATGAACAACCCAACAATGGCAGGAATTTCTTTAATTCATTCCGTTTACAGCGCCAGCGCTAATGATTTAAATGTTTTATCCCTTGGTACAGGAACATCAGGAACAGGACAGTTAAACAAAAATCTACTTAATGGTGGTATTTTAAGATGGGGATTAAGTATAGCTAATACATGTATCGCTGGCCAAGCTAGCTCTACCAATAAGCTTGCATCACTTTATTGCAAGGAACGATATCACAGGCTAAATCCAATTTTAGATGTGCATAATATGAAACTCGACAATAAAACAGAATCAAATCTAGATGCACTATTTGCGGCAGCCCATCGTTGCCTTAGCGATAATAAAAAAGAAATTAATAACATAGTAGAAGCTCTTAACATCGCCGCAGAGACAAGAGAACCTAACGAAAAGATCAGAACCATTAGTCAATCACTACGCAAAACAAAGCGGACTTTAACATTCATACCATTTACAGAAAAATATCCAAGTTCTCGTGAATCTAATGATTTAAAGCATGGTAGACATACCAACAGCAATCATGCGATTAGCCCACTTCAAAAATATAAGAGAAAGTATCAAGCTTTAAACAATTGATGTGCCTAATTTTGTGTTCAGGAAGGTTTTGTGTCAAAGCAGATGAGGTTATATTTAGCTAATTGCACCAATTGCCACGGCTTCAAATTCAGCAATGGAGCCCTGGCACATTAAAATAGCATTACAACCGGCATTAAGGGATAGTTTAGCTTTTTCAGCGAAGCTTCCCTGAAGTGCTTTCATAGTTAAACAATCACTTACCAAAAAGCCATTAAAGCCAATTTCGCCCCTAATAATTTCGCTAATTAATTTGCTTGATTGAGTCGCTACATTTAAAGGGTCAATTGAATTGTAAATAACATGGGCAGTCATACCCCAAGCAGTTTTTGAAGCTTTAGCTAAGGCTTTAAACGGCATAAAATCTATAGCACTTAAGGTTGCGTGTTCAGTATCAACCACTGGCAACTCTGTGTGGCTATCTACAGGGGCACGACCATGGCCAGGTAAATGCTTAATCACAGTTGTTACACCACCATCTTCCAGGCCTTTTAACATGGCTAAGCTGTATTGGGTAACAATTTCAGGATCATCACTAAAGGCACGGTCACCAATAATGCCATCGGCACCTGCAATTAGTAAATCAGCACATGGTGCACAATTGACATTAATACCAAGTTCAGCCAATTCATGGGCCATATCTTTGGCATTTTCGTAAACAGCATCATAAGATGTAAATAATTTAGCAGCCCTACGAGGTTTCCAAAATGGTGGTCTTAAGCGAACCACCCTGCCCCCTTCTTGATCAATTAAGATAGGGACATCGGTATGGTGTAAACAATTTTTAAGCTGCTTGATAAGTGATTTAACTTGATCTGGATTTTGACAATTACGCTCAAAAAGAATAAAGCCCAAAGGTTGGGCTTTATTGAAAAATTCTTGTTCAGCTGTAGTTAGAGTTAATCCTTGGCACCCGTATATAACTAGAATCACTCTTTATACTACCTGACTAGAAATTAACGATTTATTAACTTTTTGGTGGTATGTGTGTCCGTCCCCCACCCCCGCCCTAAATAGGGTGGGCCGCCCCACCTCGGCTCCAACCTTGCGCAGATAATGCTTCGCCATTAGCATCTTAAAGGGCTTTAAAATGATGCCTTGAAACAATATTTGAAGAGCTGCTCTTACATTCATAAATACCATAATTTAGTTAATAATAAGTAAATTGTCATACTTCAGTAAACTATCATGCTAATGGCTACCCTTTAATGATTTAACCAGAATTTCACAAACCTTCTTAGCATCACCCAGAACCATCATTGTGTTATCACGGTAGAATAACTCGTTATCAACACCCGCATAACCAGAAGCCAATGAACGTTTTACAAAAAATACAGTTTGCGCCCTTTCCACATCTAATATAGGCATGCCATAAATTGGTGATGCGGCATTAGTTTTGGCAGCCGGATTAGTAATATCATTAGCACCAATTACAAAGGCAACATCAGTTGCACCAAAATCGCTATTAATATCATCAAGCTCAAGCACATCATCATAAGGTACATTTGCTTCAGCCAACAATACGTTCATGTGTCCAGGCATACGTCCAGCCACAGGATGAATTGCATAGCGAACCTTAACACCTTGTGATTTTAAGACATCGACCATTTCACGTAAGCTATGCTGCGCTTGGGCTACAGCCATACCATAACCTGGCACGATGATTACGCTGCGAGCATTGCTCATCATATAAGCTGCATCTTCTGCACTGCTAAGTTTGACTGGTTTGTCTGATACTGCGGCAGTACTTGCTTCTGCAGGGTCTGTGCCAAAACCACCCAAAATAACATTAATAATTGAACGATTCATACCTTTGCACATAATATAGCTAAGAATAGCGCCGGACGCCCCAACAAGAGCACCAGTAATGAGCAAGAGATGGTTGTTCAAAGTAAAACCAATACCAGCTGCAGCCCACCCCGAATAAGAATTCAACATGGAAATTACCACTGGCATATCAGCTCCACCAATTGGTAAAATTAACAGTATGCCAAGTAACAGTGAAACCGCTGTGATAATCCAAAAAATACTGTGATGTTGGTTAACAGTGAAGAACACTACCAAGGCAATTAACCCAATACCAAGGGCAGCGTTAATAATATGTTGACCCTTATAAACCAATGGTCTTCCAGAAATTAACCCCTGTAACTTACCAAAGGCAATAATTGAACCACTAAAAGTTATGGCACCAATAATTGTGCCAAGGCTCATTTCAACCAAACTTGCGGTATATATGGCATCAACCGCACCAATACCAAATGCTTTAGGGTTGTAAAGTGCAGAACCTGCAACAAAAACCGCCGCCAAGCCAACTAAACTGTGAAACGCTGCTACCAATTGTGGTAATGCAGTCATTTTAATTTTTTTAGCAATAATGGCACCGATTATCCCACCCAGGGCAATTCCACCAATAATTCCGGTATATTTAGTAATCGCAGGGCTTAGCAAAGTAGTTAAGATTGCAATCACCATACCGCAAATACCATAAAGGTTTCCATTGCGTGAAGTTGCAGCCGATGACAAGCCGCGCAAAGCCATGACAAAGCAAACTGCAGCGACTAAGTATAATAATGTTGAGATTGTTGGGGTCATGATTTGCTCTTATTCTTTTTTGAAAACATGGATAACATACGTTGAGTCACAATAAATCCTCCAAAAATGTTAATGGAAGCAAGCACTACGGCAAAAAAACCAAAGGTTGATGAAACACCAAATTCTGCTGGACCAGCCGCAATTAAAGCGCCAACAATAATGACACTTGAAATAGCGTTTGTAACAGCCATAAGCGGGGAATGTAGTGCTGGTGTGACTTTCCAAACCACGTAGTAGCCAACGAAACATGCCAATACAAAAACCATTAAACCAAGCACAAATGGGTCGGCACCGACTTGACCTTGATTTGCTATCGCTTGTCGCAAAGAACCTTCGATGTTGCCAAGTTCACCTGATATTTCTTGAATAACGCTATTTAAGCGTGCAGCCTGTTGGGCAATTGAATTAAGATCCATAATTTTTCCTTATTTTTCAAACACAGAATGCAGTAAGTTGCCATCGTGGCAAAGACAGGTGGATTTTATAATTTCGTCATTGAAATCAATGTTTAATTCCTCGTTATTAGCGATCATTAATTGCAAAAAATTATAGACATTTTTAGCGTACAACTGACTTGCGTTATAAGCAATGCGGCTTGGCATATTTGGATGGGCTACAATTTTTACGCCATTTTTGGTAATTGTAATACCATGCTTGGAAAGTTCACAGTTACCACCAGATTCAATCGCCAAATCAACAATCACACTTCCAACCTTCATTTCATTAACCATTTCAGCAGTTAACAATATAGGCGCTGTGCGTCCTGGAATAAGGGCTGTTGTAATAACAATGTCTTGAGTTTTCAATACCTCAAGCAATTTCGCCGCTTGGGCTTGCTTGTAGCCTTCACTCATTTCTTTGGCATAACCGCCAGAACCCTCACCAGATTCTTGGTAATCAACCTCAATAAATGTCGCCCCTAAACTTTGTACTTGTTCCTTGGCAGCTGATCGTACATCAAAAGCAGAAACAATTGCCCCTAGGCGGCGTGCCGTTGCGATTGCTTGTAAACCTGCAACTCCTGCCCCCATAACAAGGACCCTGGAAGCAACAACCGCACCGGCTGCTGTCATCATTAACGGAAAGGCACGATCAAGCTCGTATGCCCCTTCAATTACAGCGCGATAACCTGACAAATTACTTTGGGAAGATAAGACATCCATTGATTGTGCACGGGTAATTCTTGGTACAAATTCCAAAGCAAAAGCACTGACGTTACGTTTATTAATTTTGTTAAATAATGATTTATTTTCAAAAACTTTTTGCATTGCAATTAGCACGGTATTTGCTTTTAAGTATTCAACCTGTTTTTCAACTACTGGGCCAACTTTAAGCACAAATTGCGCATCAACCACGGTGTCTGCAAAATTTTTAGCAATTGAGGCGCCTGCGGTTTTGTATGTTTCATCTAAAAAACCAACAGCTTGGCCAGCATTTTTTTCCACAACAACCGTGTGCCCTGCATCACATAAACGTTTCACTAAGTCTGGCGTTAAAGCCACCCTATTTTCAAATTCTGCAGTTTCTTTAACAACCGAAATATGCATAGTACTTTTTCTTTATGTTTTATGTAGTATATGGGTTTTTCAAAATAATGAAAACAAGAAAGGCTTAAGGTGAACTGAAGCTTTTTAAATTTATATATTGTAATTGCAATTTAGTTAATTTTACCAGATACTGTTTAAATTGTTGTAAAAAATACACAAAAATATTAAATAAAATTTAGTAAACACACCAAAAAATAAAGAGAGCATAAAAGCCCTCTTTATTTTAAAGCTAAAGATAACCTGAACTTAAGCAGCTTCTGATTGTGAAACTACTAGTTGAGTTGGGTCAAAATCGACAAACTCAATAACCGCCATTGGTGCATTATCACCATAACGAAAGCCTGCCTTAACAATCCTTGTATAGCCACCTTGACGATCAGAGAAGCGTGATCCCATTTGATCCATTAGCTTCTTGACCACATCTTGATCCTGCAATTGTGAAACTGCTTGACGACGACAGTGCAATCCACCACGTTTTGCCAAAGTAATCAACTTTTCTACAACAGGCCGAAGATCTTTAGCTTTTGGCAAAGTTGTCTTAATTTGTTCATTCTTAATTAAAGCCTGCGCAAGATTTTTAAACATAGCTTTTCTATGTTCTTTTGTTCTGTTAAACTTGCGTCCTGACATTCCGTGTCTCATGACGATTTCTCTTTTCTCAGTTAAATGGATCTTCTAAAGATTTTGCTAATTCATCTATATTCTCTGGTGGCCAATTTGGCACTGTCATACCAAAACCAAGCCCCATCATTGAAAGTACTTCTTTGATTTCATTCAAAGACTTACGACCGAAGTTTGGAGTGCGTAACATTTCTGGTTCAGAACGTTGCACTAAGTCACCAATGTAATAGATGTTTTCATTCTTCAAACAATTTGCCGAACGAACTGAAAGCTCTAATTCATCAACCTTTTTTAGCATGTTACGGTTAAATGGCAGTGGTTCACCACGGCGTTCTACCGTACCTGCTGGCTTTGGTTCTTCAAAATTAATAAATTGCTGCAATTGATCTTGCAAAATTCTTGAAGCATAAGCAATTGAATCATCTGGAGTTATTGAACCGTCAGTAGTCAAGGTCAAAGTCAGCTTATCATAATCTGTACGTTGCCCAACACGTGTCTGATCAACTTTATATACCACACGTTTAATTGGACTGAAAATTGCATCAATTGGAATTAAGCCAATTGTCTTATCTTCAGTCTGTTGAGCCGATGCAGGAATATACCCCTTACCATTTTGCACAGTGAGTTCCATAACCACATGACCGCCCTCGTCGACATGGCAAATAACCAAGTCAGGATCCATAATTTCAACTTCAGATGAATGTTGAATATCTTTAGCTGTAACAACACATGGCCCCTTTACATCAATGCGCATACGTTTTGGCATTTCTGAATTTAGACGAACACCTAGAGTTTTTAAGTTCAAAATGATATCTGCAACATCTTCACGAACACCAGGTATTGTTGAAAATTCGTGTAATATACCATCAATTTTAATTGATGTAATCGCAGAACCTTGCAACGAAGATAATAAAACACGGCGCAAAGCGTTACCTAAAGTAAGACCAAAGCCTCTTTCGAGTGGCTCAGCTATTACACTGGCTTCCCTAAGATTTGAGGTAAGGTACTCCACCTGAATCTTGGAAGGCTTAATCATCGATTGCCAATTTCTTTCAATCACAATTGTTCTCTTTCCTTATTTATTTATACTAGAAACACAGTCTTATACGCGACGACGTTTAGGAGGACGCACACCATTGTGTGGAACTGGAGTCACATCACGTACAGAGGATATTGTAAAGCCAACTGATTGCAAAGAACGCAATGCAGTCTCACGGCCTGATCCAGGCCCCTTTACAATAACCCTAACATTTTTCATACCATGTTCCTGGGCCTTTTTAGCGGCATCCTCTGCAGCAACTTGTGCTGCATAAGGAGTTGACTTACGAGAACCTTTAAAGCCCATCATTCCTGAAGTAGACCAAGAAATAACGTTTCCAGATTCATCAGTCACGCTTACTAACGTGTTATTGAATGTCGCATTAATATAGACAATACCATTAATGATATTTTTTCTTTCACGACGCTTAACACGTGCAACAGATTTTTGTGCCATAAATTACAATACCTTAAGTTTTATTTACCAACCATTTTTTTACCGGCAATAGCAATTGCCTTCCCTTTACGAGTACGAGCATTCGTATGAGTACGTTGACCACGAACTGGTAGCCCCTTACGATGACGAAGTCCACGATAGCACCCTAAGTCCATTAATCGCTTAATATTCATACTGACTTCGCGACGTAGGTCACCTTCAACTTTATGGGTTGCGTCAATTACTTCACGAATCTTTAATACTTCTTGATCTGTCAAAGAATGAACGCGTTTTTCTCCATCCACCCCTGCTTTTTGAATAATGTTAACGGATTGGTGTTTACCAATTCCATAAATATAGGTCAAAGCAATCCATACTTTTTTTTGGGTTGGAATGTTTACACCAGCAATACGTGCCACGGTTAGCTCCTTATAATGCGTTTACAATTTGTTCTGTTACATTTTTTAACGGTGCGCTCGCATCTATCACCGTCAAAATTCCCCGCTTTTGGTAAAACTCCTTAAGCGGGGCAGTCTCTTCTAAAAAATACTTAAAGCGATTTTCAAGAATCGCTTCATTATCATCACCACGCTTAACAAAATTTGTACTTGCGCAGTTATCACAAACACCCTCTTTTTTTGGAGGGTTCGTCTGCAGATTATACACGGCTCCACAATCTTTACAAGTAACTCTATTTAAAATTCTTTGCAAAAGATCATTAACGTCAATGTCAAAATAAAACACACGTCTTATTTCGCCATTTGTTTCAGCAATAATATCATCAAGGAAATGTGCTTGATCAATCTTGCGCGGATAACCATCAAATAATATACTATTCTTACTATATTTTTCAATATCTTTCTTTATGGCTTTATTAACTAAATCAGTTGGGGCTAAAGCACCATTTGCTAGAGTTAATTTAAGTAAGTTACCAAGCTCAGAACCACTGGCAGATTCTTTACGAAGAATATCACCTGTTGATAAATGATGATATCCGTACTTTTTTACCAATATTTCTGACTGAGTGCCCTTTCCACATGCAGGCGGTCCTAAAAAAACCAAATGCATTACATTTTACCTTTTGCCTTTGCCTTTTTGATAAGCCCTTCATACTGATGGGCCATTAAGTGAGACTGAATTTGGGTAATAGTCTCCATAGTCACACTCACCACAATTAATATTGTGGTACCACCAAAATAGAATGGCAAAGAAACACGGCTATAAATAAAGTCAGGTAGCACACAAATAGACGCTAAAAATAGCGCTCCAACAACAGTAAGACGGGTTAATACATAGTCTAAATACTCTGCTGTTGGCTTACCTGGACGAACACCAGGAATGTAGTTACCCATTTTACGCAAATTTTCCGATGTTTCATTTGGGTTAAACATTAGTGCTGTATAAAAGAAAGCAAAGAAAATAATTAGTGCCGCAAAGCATGTCATATAAACAGGATGCCCATGGGCAAAAATTGAGCCAATATAACCAAGAATACCATCAGAAGAATTAGTTCCTGCAAATCCGGATATTGTGGCTGGCAACAACAGCAAAGAAGATGCAAAAATTGGCGGAATCACACCTGCACTATTTAATTTTAAAGGCAAATGAGAAGTCTGCGCTACTGCTGGCATATTTACAGCAACTTGACGTTTTGGATACTGGATCAAAATCCGACGTTGCGCTCTTTCCATAAAAACGACATAGGCAATAACTACTGCTACCAAAAATAAAATACCCAAAATTACAACTGCAGATAACGCTCCCTGCCGACCTAATTCAAATGTACTGAATACAGCTTGTGGAAGATTAGCAACGATACCCGCATATATAACAAGTGAGATACCATTACCTAGACCACGAGAAGTTATTTGCTCTCCCATCCACATAATAAACATGGTACCACCGGTTAAAATAACCACAGTTGATAAATGAAATAAAACCCCAGGATCAAGTACGGCAGCACCACTTGCGCCTTGCATTTTCTCAAGACCAATGGAAATACCATAAGCCTGCACCATTGCCAAAAGAACCGTACCATAGCGCGTATACTGGTTAAGCTTACGACGCCCTGCTTCGCCTTCTTTTTTTAATGCTTCAAGATGAGGAGAAATAGATGTCATCAACTGAACAATAATACTTGATGAAATATATGGCATAATGTTCAAAGCCAAGATAGTCATACGACTAATTGAGCCACCAGAAAACATATCAAGAATTCCAAGAATTCCACCAGCATTACTGCTCACAAATTCTTTGATAACCAAAGGGTTAATTCCCGGTAATGGGATATATGTACCCAAACGATATATAGCTAACGCTATTAATGTAAACCATATACGTTTTTTTAAGTCCTCAGCTTTTGCAAAGGTAGAGAAATTTATATTGGCGGCAAGTTGCTCGATAGCAGACGACATTATATTTCCTTTATTCTGTTATTAGTTCGCCACCACTCTCGGCTACTATTGCCTGAGCTCCCTTAGTTGCTTTAGTTACCACATAGATAAACTTAGCACTTGGCTTGCCGTTAGCTAGCAATGATATCTCATGCAAATATTTTGGCATATAACCGATTTTAACCAAAAGGTCTCTATCAACTTTTTCACCAGCTTTAATCAAGCCGTTTTCAAGCATTAAGTTCACTTTATGAAAATCTAATTCATATTTTTTTGTCGCATGAATATTGTTAAAACCGCGCTTTGGCAAACGACGATAAATTGGGTTTTGACCACCTTCAAAACCGTTCAAAGATACACCCGAACGAGCTGTTTGGCCTTTTCCACCTTTACCAGATGTTTTACCTAAACCAGAAGCTATACCACGACCAAGCAATTTTGCCTTGGTGCGAGCCCCTTTATTATCACGAATATTATTAAGTGTAAAAGTCATAATGCACCTATTCACTTACAACGTGCACCATGTGGCGCACCTTACGAATTAATCCTTGCACTTCAGGAGTATCAACTAACTCTCTGGTTGCATTCATTTTTCCCAAACCTAAAGCTTTAAGATGCAATTTTTGTTTAGCTTCCCTACGAATAGGGCTTCCAACTTGTTGCACTTTAACTGTAGTTGATGATATCTTTTTTTTCATTACGGCACCTACTAATTAGCTGTTGCTGATGTTTGGCCATCACGGCGGACAAGAACATCAGAGATTTTTTTACCAAGCTTCGTTGCAATCACTTTTGGTGATGAAACATTTTCTAAAGCTTGAAAAGTAGCACGAACCATATTGTGGTAGTTATTAGTCCCATTGGACTTGCTTACAATGTCGTGAATTCCCAAAGCTTCAAATACAGCACGCATTGGGCCACCGGCAATAACACCTGTACCTGCTGGCGCAGCACGTAGCACAACGATACCTGCGCCACACCTTGCTTTAACATCGTGATGAAGAGTACGACCTTCACGAAGTGGAACTCTGATCATAGAACGCTTAGCTTTATCAACAGCTTTTTTTACTGCATCAGGAACTTCACGGGCTTTACCAGTCGCATAACCAACACGACCTTTACCATCACCAACAACTACTAAGGCAGAAAAACGCATGGTTTTACCACCTTTAACAACTTTAGTTACACGACGAACGTTTACTAATTTTTCAACAATTTGTTCATCACGCTCACGAGACTCATTACCGCCCTTTGAACGAGAATCACTACTTTTTGACCGAGGATCTCCAGCTTTTGAACGAGAGTCACCCGCTTTTGAACGAGGATCATTATTTCCTTTTGTTTGCTTAGCCATAATCTATCCTTAAAACTTCAAACCAGCTTCACGAGCTGCATCAGCTAATGCTTTAATACGCCCATGGTACAAATAACCAGAACGATCAAAAACTACTTTTTCAATACCTTTTGCTAAAGCTAATTCGGCAACTTTTTTGCCAATAAATTTAGCTGCTTCTAGGTTTGAACCACTTTTTAATGAGCTGCCAGGTTTACCTGGCGTACCAACTAACACTAAACTTCTTGCACCTTCTTGATCAACAATTTGAGCATAAGTATGCTGATTAGTACGATGAACACACAACCGTGGAGTACCCACAGAAATTTTGCTCAATTTTGTTCTAATACGTTGCTTGCGTCGCTGCTGTAGCTGAGCTGAACTTAACATGGCTACTTCTTCTTTCCTTCTTTACGAATGATAAACTCGGTTTCCCTTATTACACCTTTGCCTTTATATGGCTCAGGTTTTCTAAACTGACGTAGATGCGCTCCAACTGAACCAACTAGCTGCTTATCATAGCCAGTTATAGCAATTGCGGTTGGTTTTTCGCACTTAATCTCAATTCCCTGTGGAATATCATAGACAATATCATGACTATAACCAAGCTGCAAAGTTAATTTACTTCCAGCAACAGCTGCACGATAACCAACGCCAACAAGGTTGATATTTAGTGTAAAACCTTTATCAAAACCTTTTACGATATTAGCCAGGTTGCGTTGTGTTGTACCCCACAAAGAACGGCCACGTTGGCTCTTTTCTTTTGGAGATATCAAAAAACCTTTTTCAGTTTTTTCATAGTTAATACAATCTGGAACCACATAATCTTTGGATGCAGTCTTTCCTTTTATTGTTACAATGTTACCAGCTTGAGACAATGTAATCCCTGCTGGAACAATAACTTCATGTTTACCAACGCGTGACATGCTCTAATCCCTTTAAAATACTCGACACAAAATTTCACCGCCAACCGAAAGTTCACGGGCTTTTGCATCAGATATGATACCTTTGTTTGTTGACAAAATTGAAATACCAAGACCATTCGCAACTTTTGCAAGCTTGGTAATTTGTGAATACACACGACGACCTGGCTTTGATATACGGTCAATTGTACGTATAACAGGTACGTTATCATGGTATTTTAATTCGATTTGCAATTGCTTGTGCCCAGTAGTCGCATTTTCAACACGATAGGTGCGAATATAGCCTTCCTCTTCAAGAACCCTTACGAGGCCCTCTTTTTCATTTGAATGAGGACAGGGAACAGATTGCTTTTTAGCTCTTTGCCCGTTACGAATACGGGTCAATAAATCTGCAATAGGATCAGTCATTGTCATAATTTTTTACCAACTTGATTTAGTTAAACCAGGAATCATTCCTTGGTTACCCAGCTCACGCAAAGCAATGCGTGAAATTTTGAATTTACGGTAGAACCCACGTGAGCGACCAGTAATTTCACAACGGTTTCTTACACGGGTTAAAGAAGCATTCCTTGGCTTCATAGCAAGCTTTATAGTTGCACGAATACGATCTTCCAAAGGTAAATCTTTATCGTTAATTACTAGTTTTAAAGCGTCACGAGCGGGTTTTTGGTTTTTAGCCATACCAATGCGACGTTTGTTTTTTTGAATTGAACTGATCTTTGCCATTATTCTTACCCTTGAATTGGAAAATTGAGCGCCTTAAGCAAAGCCAAAGCGTCCACATCATTCTTAGCAGTTGAACAAATTGTGATATCCATACCACGAACCTTATCAACTTTATCATAGTTAATTTCAGGGAATATTAACTGCTCTTTAAGACCTAAAGAATAGTTACCATTTCCATCAAAACTTTTATTCGATAGCCCTCTAAAGTCACGAACCCTAGGCAAAGCTATATTAACTAAACGGTCGATAAATTCATACATACGCTCTTTACGCAATGTTACTTTAACACCCAAGTTCATACCTTCTCGCACTTTAAAGCTAGCAATAGATTTCTTAGCTTTAGTAATTACAGGCTTTTGACCAGAAATGGCCATAAGGTCATCATAAGCAGCTTGAACCTTTTTGCTATCTTGCGTCGCTTCCGGAACACACATATTGATAACTATTTTATCAAGCTTTGGAATTTGCATAACATTTGTATAACCAAGCTCTTTTTGTATGGCTTGCTTGATTTGGGTCTCATATAATTTTTTAGCTGCACTCATGACTATACCTTCAAAATCGCATTGCCAGTTTTTTTGAAAAAGCGCTCACGCTTTCCCTCGGCATTTAAACGAACACCAATTTTTTCAACTTTATCAGTTTGTGGATTTACAACCCCTACATTTGATACATGAATTGGCAAAATTTTATCAACAGTTCCACCTTGCGGGTTTTGCTCTGACATTTTTACGTTGCGACGATATTTATTAACACCATCAACAATAAGCTTTTTATCTTGAAGAAGAACTTTTTGCACAACGCCACGACGACCAACATCACGACCAGTCATTACTTCTACTAGATCGCCTTTTTTAACTTTTAAACGAACCTGAGTCATTACAGCACCTCTGGAGCAAGAGAAATAATTTTCATATAACCAGCAGATCGTAATTCACGAGTAACTGGGCCAAATATACGGCTACCAATAGGCTCACCCTGCTTATTGATCAACACTGCTGCATTTTTATCAAACGCAATCAAAGAACCATCAACACGCTTAACAGATTGCTTTGTTCTAACAATAACAGCTCTATAAATGTCGCCTTTTTTAACTTTGCCTTTTGGCATTGCGTCTTTTACAGTAACAACGATTATATCGCCTACTGAAGCATATCTACGCTTAGAACCGCCCAAAACTTTAATACAAAGAACTTCCTTTGCACCAGAGTTATCTGCAACTTCTAATCTACTCTCTGATTGAATCATAACGTTACCTTATTTCGATATTTTTTCTTGTGCAACCCAGGTTTTCGTTTTTGAAATTGGGCTTGATTCAACAATTCGTACGATATCACCAATATTGAATACATTCGCTTCATCATGCGCTGCATACTTTTTATGACTTTTCACGTACTTACGATAAACAGGATGCATAACATCTCGTTCAACTTTTACAATAACTGTTTTTGCAGCTTTGTTACTTACTACAACACCCTGCAATACACGACGTGGCATACTAAACTCTTTCTTATGCTGACTTTAATTGAGTCAATTTTGTTTTTATACGAGCGTAATCCCGACGACACTCACGCAAACGGGATGGCCTCTCTAATTTTCCTTCTGCTTTCTGCATGCGCAGATTAAAAAGCTCTTTTTTGATTGAAATTAAATTTTCAATCATGGCACTTCTGCCTTTATTATCTAATTCTTTAAACTTCACAGCCATCACCGTTTTTTAATATAGTATTAAACTAATCTTTTTACAAACTTTGTTTCAATAGGAAGTTTTGCTGCTGCCAATTTAAAAGCATTTTCAGCAACGTCTTCTGAAACACCGTCTAATTCGAACATAATCTTACCAGGCTTTACCCGGCAAGCCCAAAATTCTGTAGAACCCTTACCACTACCCATACGAACTTCGGCTGGCTTTCTAGATACAGGAACATCTGGAAAAATACGAATCCAAACTTTACCAACACGGCGAATATATCGAGTTATTGCACGACGAGCGGACTCAATTTGTCTAGCTGTAACACGTGCAGGCTCTAAAGCTTTTAAACCAAAGGAACCGTAACTTACTGTAAAACCAGCTTTGGCTACACCATGGATTTTTCCCTTAAATGCTTTTCTGAACTTTGTTTTCTTTGGAGACAACATTGTTAAATTCCTTATACTATAGAAGCACGTTTATCATGAATCATTGGGTCGTGTTCTTTAATTTCACCCTTATAGATCCAAATTTT
The DNA here is from genome assembly GCA_947499175.1 of Alphaproteobacteria bacterium. Lineage (GTDB taxonomy): Bacteria > Pseudomonadota > Alphaproteobacteria > Paracaedibacterales > CAITNM01 > CAITNM01. The sequence goes on along the minus strand of CANMNU010000001.1, from coordinate 4,216 downwards.
AATACCAATAGCACCATAAGTTGTTTGAGCTGTTGCTACACCATAATCAATATCAGAACGAAGTGTATGCAAAGGCACACGACCTTCACGATACCATTCCATACGTGCAATTTCAGCACCTGACAAACGGCCAGAAGCATTAACTCGAATACCTAAAGCACCCATACGAAGCGCTGTTTGCATTCCACGTTTCATAGCCCGACGAAAAGAAACACGGCGTTCAATTTGCTGTGCAATTCCTTCAGCAACTAACTTAGCATCTAACTCTGGCTTTCGAACTTCAACAATATTAATTGCAGCTTCTGCATTTGCCAATGTACCAATATGCTTTTTTAATTTTTCAATATCAGCGCCTTTTTTACCAATAAGGACACCAGGACGTGCAGCATGTATAGTTACACGCGCTTTCTTTGATGGACGCTCAATAATAACGCGAGAAATACCAGCTTGCAGAAAGTTCTTTTCTACGTATTCGCGAATTGCAAAATCTTGGTGCAAAAAACTCGCATAATCTTTACCAGAAAACCAACGAGAATCCCAAGTTTTATTGATTCCAATGCGAAACCCAATTGGGTTAACTTTTTGACCCATACTAAACTCTTTCTTCTGGAGTTTTTTCAGTCACAACAATACGAAGATGACTAAAGAACTTATTAATAATTGCATTGCGTGAACGACCACGAGCTTGAAAGCGTTTTAGACAAGTACCTTTTCCTACAAAAGCTTCCTCGACATACAAACTGTCAACATCTAGATTATGATTATTCTCAGCATTCGCCACTGCAGAACGCAAAGCTTTCAACACATCATGTGCAATACGTTTTTGTGAAAATTTCAAAGCATTCATCGCCTTATCAACTTTAATACCACGTATTGTTTGAGCTACTAAATTCAACTTACGTGGACTAACACGAATGTTGCGCAACTCTACATGTGCAGATTTAAAACCTACCAACATACTTTACCTCTTAGACTTTTTATCAGCACCATGACCATGATAGGTTCTTGTTGGTGAAAACTCACCAAGCTTATGACCCACCATATTCTCAGACACTAATACTGGAATAAATTTTTGTCCGTTATAAACACCAAAAGTAGCCCCAACAAATTGCGGGATAATGGTTGAGCGACGAGCCCAAGTTTTAATAACATCTTTACGACCGGAAGCTCTTACTGCTTCTACTTTTTTTAACAGGTACCCATCAAAAAAAGGGCCTTTCCACACTGACCTTGGCACAATTTCCTCCGCTACGCTTTACGACGACGTACAATCATTTTCGTTGTACGCTTATTGTTACGAGTTTTCTTACCCTTAGTTTTAATACCCCACGGAGTAACCGGATGGCGACCTCCAGAAGTACGACCCTCACCACCACCATGCGGGTGATCAATTGGGTTCATAGCCACACCACGAACAGTTGGACGAATACCCAACCAACGCATGCGACCTGCTTTACCATACGAACGGTTTGAGTGATCTTGGTTTGACATAGCACCAATTGATGCAAAACACTCACCATTCACCAAACGAACTTCACTTGATGATAATTTCATAATTACATTATGACCATCACGCCCCATAATTTGAGCATAATTACCAGCAGACCTGGCCATTTGACCACCTTTGCCAGCTTTCAACTCAACGTTATGAACAAGAGAACCAATTGGAATGTTTCTCAAACGCATTGCATTACCTGGCTTCACGTCTACTTTATCACCAGACACAACTTGATCGCCAACTTTTAAACGCTGCGGAGCCAAAATATAACGCTGCTCACCATCTTCATATTTAATCAAAGCGATAAAGCCTGTACGATTTGGATCATACTCTACACGCTCAACTATTGCAGTCATATCATGTTTATCGCGACGAAAGTCAATCAAGCGATAACTTTGCTTATGTCCACCACCACGATTCCATATTGTTGTGCGACCATAGTTATTGTGCCCACTTATTGAAGACTTACCAACGGTAAGAATCTTTAGAGGGCTACCTTTCCACAGCTCAGAACGATCAATATTAACGAGCTGGCGCTGTGATTGTGTCGTTGGCTTATATTTCTTTAATGCCATTTTACGCTCCCAGACCAATTGCGATTGAATCACCTGATTTCAAGCGCACAATTGCTTTTTTTGTATCTTGCCGTTGACCTTTGCGACCACGAAACACTTTTGTTTTACCCAAACGATTCATTGTATTTACTGATTCTACAGTAACACCAAATAAATTTTGAACAGCAACCTTGATATCAGCTTTTGTAGCTGAAGGTAACACTTCAAAAGTGTACTGGTTTAACACTAAACCAGCCTGACTTTTTTCAGTCACCAAATGGCGCTTAATTACATCGTACAAACTTAACTTCATTTGCTTTTCACTACTCATTTTAAGCGCTCCTCTAATGCTTTAGCTGCATCTGACGTTAGAACAACTTTTTCTTTACGCATAATATCGTAAACGTTAGCACCAATTTGTGGCATAATATCTAAACCAACAATATTGCTAATTGATCTTGCAAAGTTTACATCAACAGCATCATTAGCAACAAACAAAACAGAACTTGAGTGAAATGTTGCTGGCAAAGCTGTATTAATTTTTGGAAACTCTGCATTCAAATTATCAATAATAATTAAGTTACCAGCCTGGGCTTTTGCTGACAAAGCCATACGCAAACCTAATTTACGAACTTTTTTTGGCAAGTCATATTCGTGCGAACGAACAACTGGACCAAATATGATACCACCCTTGCGGAATTGAGCACCACGTCTTGAACCATGACGAGCACTACCAGTACCTTTTTGTTTGTAAATTTTTCTAGTAGAACCACTTACTTCACTTCTAACTTTAACCTTGTGATTTCCAGAACGACGCTTAGCTAACTGCCATGTAACTACACGAGAAATAATATCTTCACGTGGAGCCAATCCATAGACGTAATCATCTAATTCAATATCGCCAATTGCTTTGGCATTCTGATCGACAACTTTCAATTTCATGACAATAACCTATCTTGCAACTTTAATTGCATCGCGTACATACACAATGCCATTTTTTGAACCAGGGACACTTCCACGGATAAACAATAAACCGCGATCTGTATCAATTTCTTCAACAACCAGATTTAAGGTTGTAACACGAGCTGCCCCCATATGTCCAGGCATTTTCTTGTTTTTAAAGACTTTTCCTGGATCTTGACGATTACCAGTAGATCCAATTTCGCGATGGCTTACTGATACACCATGAGAAGCTGGCATTCCAGCAAAACCATGACGTTTCATTCCACCAGCAAAACCTTTACCAACTGAAGTACCGGCTATATCAACCAACTGCCCCTTAGAAAAGTGATTTACCTCTATTTTTGTACCTGTATCAAGCATGTGTTCTGGGCACACCCGAAACTCACGCAATAATCGCATTGGTTCCAATTCCTTTTTTTCAAAAAATGAACGTAAAGGTTTTGAAAGTTTACTTGCAGCAACCGTTTCCGTACCCAACTGAACTGATGTATAACCATCTTTTTCAGCAGTTTTTTGAGAAACTACCACACAAGGTTTTACCTGGACAACGGTCACAGCCACTTGGGCACCTTGTTCATTAAATAACTGGGTCATACCCAACTTACGTCCGATTAATCCACTACGCATAGGACCCTACCTTTTTACAACTTAATTTCAACATCCACACCGGATGCTAAATCAAGTTTCATTAATGCATCAACTGTCTGAGGCAACCAATCCACGATATCAATAACACGCTTATGTGTGCGAATCTCAAATTGCTCTCTCGACTTTTTGTCGATGTGTGGTGAACGATTCACCGTAAATTTTTGTATATGTGTTGGCAAAGGTATAGGACCGCGAACATTTGCACCTGTACGTTTTGCCGTATTTACAATTTCCTTAACAGACTGATCCAACAATCTATGGTCGTACGCCTGTAAACGAATTCTTATGCTTTGACCTTCCATAATACTCGACCTCTAATCCATCCCTATTTTTATTTTTTAATTTTAGCAACGACACCAGCACCAACGGTACGGCCACCTTCGCGAATCGCGAATCGCAAACCTTCATCCATTGCAATTGGCGCAATCAATTCAACCTGAACATTCACATTGTCCCCTGGCATTACCATTTCAACGCCTTCTGCTAATGTTACAACTCCTGTTACGTCTGTAGTTCTGAAATAAAACTGTGGACGGTAATTCGTGAAAAATGG